>CANQNA010000058.1 GCA_947625005.1 uncultured Bacilli bacterium | reverse complement strand
TTAACATCGGGACTTTCCCCGTAAAAATAGAACTGCCGCCCTGTGAAAAAGCCTGAACCACCATCTTCCGCACCTCCTTGTTTACAAACATTCATCTTTCCTTATATTTCGACAGCCTGCATGAAAAAATAAACCTTATTTCTTTATTTTCACACCTTTTTGTTTTCTTAATCCATATATAACAATAAAACCACACTATAAAAAATCATCTGATACTTCTTTTTCTGAAATAAAAATGTCTTCTGTTTCTCTTCACCTGTTTCGATTATCTTTTTGCTATATAAAAACTTCCATGTTGATACACAAAAAAATGCTAAAAATTCTGTATAAAACCTGCTTTTCTACCCTATTTGTATTCTTATCTCTTATTGATAAATGACATTCTAATTCCATTTTCTCTCAAATAATTTAAGTACTGATAAATGGCATCATCATTATAATTTCCTTTTTTATGCCGAGCCTGGCAGATGGCAGAAAATAATAAAGCATATTCATTCCTCAATGATGTATCAAATATACCAAGATCGTCTGTATTGATAGAAACCTGTATATTTACAGTCTTTCCATTATCTTCTAAATGAAAATTATTAAATTTCAATATCGGATGCCTGTCATATCGTTCAAAAATACTAATTAAAACATTAGAGGTAGGATTACACTCTATTGCTATCCCCATATCAGCTACTTTATGCCGCAGTTTTATCTGAAACTTTTCCATTAATCTTATATACCACTCCTCAACATAGAAACAATCTATCTTTAACCCTTTTTCTTTTACTTTAGAATCATAATGATATGCATAATAAAATAAAGCTGCTAATTTATTTTTTCTGAATTCATCTGATATATCATCCTGTTTCATACAATCACACATAAAATCGGTGATGCTCAATTTTTTTTCTTTATATTCTGCAGTTTTATACAAATCAGGATGATCCCCTCTTAGTTTCCAACTATCATAATATGCATCTAATAACTCCCCTGAATAAAACACTTTTTCATTTTCCATTACTGTATCACTTCCAAAATAAATTTCCATTAACAGCCGCCTTGCCTTTTCCTGGAGTTTGAATCGATGTTCTGTATTCATCGTTATATTAAGCTCAAGAGAACGATACAATATCCAAATAATATCATCCAAATAATCCTGTCTGTTTAAATAAATATTATATCTTTTTTTCTCATAATACAAATCTGGCATAATTCCCAATGCAATCGCATGTCCCATCCTGTCTCCTTTTTTCATCTGCAAAAACAGGATTGCTTCATCAATCGCTCTTAGGCCATCAGCAATATCAAGGAAATCTTCCCCTGCGTGATAAGTTACCCCGACCTCCTCTTGCTTATTTCTACCTTGAAAACAACAATGGTTAATTCCTATAGAACTATATTTTCGCACATAGCGAAATACTGTTGCAAAAACCTCTGGCCTGCATCCAATTTCAGAAGAACAGGCATCAATTCCTAATACCCTTTTCTCATCATTATAATATTGAAGATACTTCACAAGCGCTTTAGCTTTTTTCTCTGTCTGTTCCCGTAATTGCCAATTTCTTGGATGCAGTAAATACTCTCTTCCTTTAAATTCTTTTTGTTCATATTTTGATTTTGGAAAATGAATTACATAATACAACTTATCTAAATTTTCCTTTATGTTTTCCCTTAAGGCTAATTCTACCATTTTATCTATATCATTAATTTTACGTTTCATTATTTCAGCAGTGAGCCCGGGCATAATCCTTGCTTCTAAGGAATTAATATGATTTTCTTCCATGACTGCACATACGGATAAACGATGTGCCTCTGTCCAATATTCTTCAAGTTCCCCATAAAATTGGTTCTTTCTATCCTGATATCTAAGAAAATTTTCAAATCCTGTTTTTCCGTTTATTTGTATCAATTCACTTCGAAAATTACTTTTTATTAACAAATATAAATAGAATAATGATGATTCAGTCACTGTAAATTTCGATTCAAACTGCATACAAAAACAATGATATAAAAAACTCCTCTCCCCGGCAAGAATACGATTATAACTTTCTTTATCTACATCATAAAGATAATCGCTAATTGCATAATCAAGACATTTCTTCACAGTTTTATTTAATTGAGTAAACTTAACTCCAAACTCATAGGATAATACATTAATATATTTTGATACTTTTATATTAAGCGGCATCCTGTCAAACTTCAAAAATTCTTCCCAGATTTCATTGCTTTCTTTTATCCCACAGCATCTTTGAAACAATAATGCACGAATCATTGCAGCATATAATATTCTTTCATTCCATCCTAAAGCATTATCCAGATTACCTTTAGTAATATTTATATTTAAATTCTGGACAAAACGGTTTCCCTCTTTTAAAAAAGCCCTTATGTATTCTGGATGGTTCATTAAACATGCCCAAGAAAGGGAAAATGCCTGGGTAGAACCATTCAGATGGAAATGATTCTCTGCTAATCCGCAGGAAAATAAAGCATTTAAACGGTAATCATCCGTTTTTAATATCGATGGCCATACAAATTTCTTCTCTTTCGTTTGAAAATAATGGCTATTACAATCTTTCCATGCTAACCAAACAGTAACAAATATGTCCTGCCCTAAACGTTTTGAAATGCTATTCCACCCTAAAATTTTTTCTAATTGACAAACGGGCTGATCTCCATCCATTTTCAATACCTTATCCGCATATTGAAATAACAGACGAAAAATCATAGAATTATCTTTCCATCCATCCTCAATTGCCTGATTTAATGCCTGATAACGTATTTCTATTTCGTCAATAGAATATTCTATTAAATTTAAGGTTGCATAATGCTCATATGTCGTAAACGAATATTGAAATGCATCTGCTATAAACGGGTATTTCTTCTCCTGATTATATAACCGAATATTTTCTAATACAACTTCCGGCGCCGTTCTGCGGAATATGATATCAAGATTTTCCCTCTCCTGATGCATAACCTCTCCCTCCTCTCTTTAACTGCTTCTGTTTCATATAATCACAATATTATTTAATATTAAGCGTTATTTTTCTAATATTTATTAATGATCTTTAATGCTTCGTCAAAAAATTTTTCTGCTTCTTTCTTATCGTAATCTGCTATTTCCCTATTTTGTAATTCTGTTATTTTCTCCATTATTTTATTTTCTTGCTCTAACAATTCTGTTACTTTTTGCATTAACAATTCTTTTAATTGATAAGTTTGAATTTTTTTTACAATTTCTTTTTTTAAAAATTTCTCACGCCCTAATATCGTCAATTCTTCCTTGACTGTATCATCAGTGACATTATTTAAAATATTTTTTACCTTTTTGATTAAATTTTTTAAAAACTCAGCATACTCTCTAATGAAACTATTCACATTTTCTTCAGCAGAATAATAAAGTTCAGAAATTTTATATTCACGAAACCATTCTTCCAGCTCCCCCAACCTCATATCCGTTTCAAGATAATCAATTTTCTTAATCGTTTCATAAATAAAATTCTCTAAAATACTATTGAATATCGCTTCTGGAACTATAGTTTTAGAAATATCGAGCATTTTTATGCGTTTTTCCATCAAATCTTGTACTTCCCAATTTGCCAAAAAGATAATCGTATTGATCAAATAATCGTAATTGTATATTTCCTTATCAATATTGTCACTTTCACTGCTCTTTATTACTTCTTCTTCATCATTCTTATCTCCAGATTCCCACTCCGCTACAATAAGGACTAAAATAACTTTGAAATAGTTAAGTTCTATTAGTGAAGAAGTTTCACTACGATCCAATTCTTTATATCTCTTTAAAAACCATTCTATATCTTTATATAAACTTTCTCCATAAAGTATTTTAAACTCTCCTTCATCAATTTTAAAACTATATTTATCATCATTCTTGTTAATAACTCCTCCCAGAAACTTTACAATCTTCTCTATTTGTTTTTCCTTTTGTTTTTCCTCATCAGATTGATTATGATCCTGAAATTCTACAATTGCTTTTATAAACCATTCATTCAACCTAATTGTATAATATAAATATATTGCTTCTTGTAAAATAGTTTCATCCATCAATTTTTTTTGCACAATATCATGAATAATGTCAAAATATGTATCTTTCTCTGTATCTTTCTCTGTATCTTTCTCTGTATCTTCCTCTGTATTTTTTCCTACAAAGTACTGTTTCTCTTTACTCTCTATATATTCATTTAAAAGTTTAACTATAACAGGAATCTGAAAATTTGCTTCTTCCAATTGAATCATTAATTTCTGCTGTGAAAAATTCAAATGACTCTTACACCAGTAATCTAAAAAGTATTCCTTTATTACTAAAAGATTGCTTTTTAGTTTTTTATACTCTCCTTCTCTAAAAATATCTTTCCATTCAAAACTCTCCATGTCATGCAACATTTTAACAAAATGCGTCAACTCCCTTAATGTATGGGGAAGGAACGGATGTATCTCTTCTCGCTTTATCAACACAATTCCTGTCTTCTGATATAATTCACGCATTAACTGATTTTGGAAATCATCGCTGTCTTTTTCATCATTTTTCTTTTTCTTAAATAAAAGTGATTTTCCTTCTTCACTCAAGTATTTTACCTCTAAAGCAGAAAAATCTTCTCTTATAACCGCATTAATATCTGGAAGGATTATTCTATGCCCAATCGGAAACATTTTTTCTAAATACCTTGCCGTCATCTGATTACAATCATCCTCAAAATGTATACTTTTTATGGAAACCATACTGTTAAATTGCTGTAAATAACTTTGAAAAACTACAGTTCTTAGTTGCTCAAAATTAGCAGCCATTAACACAATAACATTAGGAACAAAAAAATAATTTCTTATGTCTTCACAAACTTCAAAAATCTCTTTTACAGCTAAATCCGCATCATCTATCGGTATTACCAGATAACTATTTCTTTCATTCCCTTCGCCATAAGCCCCCTTTATTTTTAAGTACTTTTTAATAAGGAGATATAAATTTCTTTTTAAATTTGCACTGCTTCCCAAATGTGCAAGAGTTTCTAAATCGTTCTGATAATCCTGTTTAACATCTTGTTTCTTCCGTATATAATCAATATTTTCATAACATTTTTGAAATAAATCTATGATCTCCCCATTTTCCCTATAAAAATCCCTTTTATGAGAGGATTCCGTATTCTCAGTTAATTTTTTTATATCATAAAAGAGCCTTGATACCAAAATTCTAGGCAAAGACTCCCCCGTATCTAATGAAGATGGATCAATAGAATCAAGAACATGAAAATAGTAATTTTTCTCTTTGATCTTTTTCCCTCCGCATTCATTTGAATCTCTTCTTAACGAAATCGCATAAGACTGCATTGCTGATGTTTTTCCCTGACCTCGTTCCCCGGAAAATAAAATAATATTATTACCCATTCCTTGAAATTTAGTTCTGTAATTATCATCTTTTTCATTTTCTTTTTGATAATTCTGCATCATTAAAATAATCTCTGTTATAATCTTATCTGCCTTTTTATAAGATTCATAAAAAAAAGGTTCATTTTCAGGAATATCCTTTGATTTCTGTTTCTTATTAATTTCCTGTATATTTTCAATTTTTGCTCTATATTCATCCTGATTTAAAATTTCAATGTAAATATTATTCCCATTCATCTTATCATACCATCCGTTTCTTTTTTATTTTTATAAATTTCGATAACTATCATAATTATTTAAATGTGCTGTCTGCAAATTCAGAAAATCAATCCGTTTCCGACGTTCCTCCATATTTTCTGTGCCTATATCAATTTCTTTCTTTCTCAAATAGTTAAAATCCCAGTCTTCTGCTTTCTGTCCCATGAAAGAAAGATTATCAACAAATTGGATTATCTTTTCTATAAAATCACTTTTTAAATCGCACTGGATGCTTTTTCCATATTCCCGGATTTCCCTTGAAAAATCTATTCTGCGCCATTCACAGTAATTTTGTATTCTGGAAATAAGAGGAATCCATTCCAGCATTTGAAGTGGCTTAATCAATAAAGACTGCTCCCCTGCTTTCACAAATTGAGAAAATCCTACTACATTGATATTATTTGATGCATATGAAGACAATGTCAATACTCCCGCATCCATCATTTGCAAAAAATATGCCATGCTATAATCCGTTTTTACTTTTGTATATCCCTTATTGAGATCTTTTAATAAAAAACCACACCCCCGTACTTTCCGCTTGGAACGCTTTACCGTTGGATAATAAGGCTTCAATAGTAATTCATGCGCTTCCTTTTCTTCTTCAAAACCAGACCGGTAAAAATAACTTTCCAAATTTTCCATAATATTTCTTTTTTCTTCATCATTAACATCACTACTAAAATCATTCAGATTCAAGCATATTATTTCCCGTTCCTGATTAACTGTTCTATTAATTATATTAGCAATATCATTAACAGAAGAAAATACTTCCGTTCTTATAATGGTTCTTATTAACTCCTTATAATCATTTAACTTGTTAAATGCACTAAATTCACGATAACCACAATTAAAATTTCTTGACAACTTGAGAATTTCATCCTCTTCCAAATCCCAAGTAATTTGATTTTCCCTGTAAAATTCTTGTAATAATACCTGACTTAAAATCAATGTCACCATTTCATTAAAGGTTCGTTTTCCTGGCTGGTTATAAAGATATCTTAATAGCCCAGTTATTTTTTCATTTATAATAACACTCTGTATCCTCTCAATGATACAATTTAATAAATCATCCGTTTCTTCTTTACCCAAATTAGGCATAAAAATAAAAGGAAGAACACGATATCCCTCACATCCGGTATTCTTAACAATCCTTAATGTAGCAATTGCCTTTTTCCCTTCCTTTTCCCCAATATATTTAATTTTTGTAAACTGCCTTGTATTCTGATAACTAGTCATAATATAGTCTTTTTTATCTATTTTCTTAAAATCATTTTCTGATAATGATTGTGAATAGATATAACTTGCATTTGCCATATCCAGATACAAAATCAAATCAGAAATATCACTGGATAATTTATGAATTCTGGCATTACTCATTGTTGTCTTAAATGTTACATTGTATGCATATCTGTTCAAAAGAAGTAACCGCATATCGATCTTACAATAAATATAAATATCGACTGACTTCATTAAAGCGTCTCGAATATCATCCATATCCGTTTCTGGCAATAAACCATGTAATCCTTCTTCTAATCCTTGTAATAAATGATTAATACAACGTCCATGTATTAATGTATCATCACAAATTAAAATCTTTGGAAATTGATTGGTGGCTCTGTAAACTTCCGCCAGTTCCCCGTAACGTAAAAAAAACGCACCATCTGTTAAAAATTCTGCTTTGCTTTGATCCTCCATCGTTTTTCCTGTTAATTTTTCCATAATCAAAGAAAGCAGAAAACATCTGCGTACATTAAAAACAACATAATCCCAATTTCCGCTAATGATATCATTATACCATTCAACTAATTCAGCATATATTTCTTTCCCTAAAATCCTTTTGATATGCTCACCTAAATATTTATCATTCATGCTCCCATTTTTATTTTCTTTATTATCCATCATTATATGCGCTTATATAAACATATACTACAGTTGATAGATAAAGTAGGAAAATAAAGATGCCCTCCTTCCTAGCATAATCCTCTATAGTTACAATGTTTTCCACTCAGAATAATGGTTAATTAATAATGTAATTTTTACCCGATATGTAGCAGAAACTCATCACTATAACATCTTATGCCTTTAGAAGAATATTTTCATGACTATTTTTATAATTCGATAAATTTAAAATTATATTTTTCATTAAAATAAATATTTTATTTATAAATTAAAAAAGTTTTATTACTTGTTCGAATCATTGTAGACTACATTTTACTTTATATATAAACTATTATACTAAGTAATCAACGGGCTTATATCTGGCCATCACCCCTTTTCCCTTTCTTCATTTTAACCAAAACTCTCCTGACTATTCAGAAAACACAAGAAGATTATAACAAATTTCTATAAAGATTTCAAGAAAATATTGTAAAACTTCACGACAAACGCATGAATGATTATCCCCTTCCAATTTCATATCTTCTTTATTTTTAAAAAGATAATATTTCCTCTAT
>CANQNA010000057.1 GCA_947625005.1 uncultured Bacilli bacterium | reverse complement strand
TTTTGAATTTCATCAAAAAATAAGTAATATTTTTGATTCCCTGAAATTTTGTCAGAAATATAATTATTTAAACTATCGGGGTTAGCATATTTTAGATTTTCAATTATTTCAAAATTCAAATATATTATTTGGTCACTTTTTATACTTTGCTCTTTTAATTCATCCATGATTTGAAGAAGAAGAATGGACTTGCCACTTCTTCGCATACCGGTTATAACTTTTATTAAATCTTGATTATAGAAACCGCGAATATTTTTTAAATATTTTTCTCTCTTTATCATTGAAGCTCACTCTTTCTAATTAATAACATTATATTATACTAATTAAAGGATGTCAATTTATTACTGTATAGCGTACAAAAATTGACTTTTTTAGAATTTTTTACGATTAAATAATTTTTTCTGGTTTGCTAAAGTAAAAAGTTAGTACAGTCTATCGTACTAACTTTTTACTTTATTATTATTTTGTTAATAACCAATCTATTACATTTATTTTAGTTATACCATTATAATCGGCTTCTAAGTCCATATCCATTGTTAATATAAACTTTGGATAATGGTCACCTGTTTTTTCTAATGGCCTTAATTCTCGTTCTAATGTCTTTTCATCTCTTACGCTTAATGATACTTGATAATATCGCATTCCATTATTATTTTCGGCAACAAAATCTATTTCATAATCATCCACTTTTCCTATATATACTTTGTAGCCTCTTCTAAGTAACTCTAAATATACTATATTTTCTAATATATGTCCCATATCTGTATTGGCTTTTTTGCCCAATAAATAATTTCTTAAACCACTATCGACTGCATAGTATTTATATTCTCGGGATAAATGATTTTTTCCCTTTACATCATATCTTTCAATTTTATATATTAAAAAACTTTCGATAAAGGCAGTGATGTAATTTTCTACGGTATGATTACTTGTAGCTAAATGATTTGATGTTAATGTATCACTAATTTTTTTTGTTGAGATAGGACTACCAATACTATCAAAAATAAATTTAATAACACTTTCTAAAATTGCTTTATCATTTATATTATTGTGCATCATAATATCTTTATAAACTACAGTCGAAAATATACCATCTAAATAGTCATATAAGGCATCTGAGTTTTCTTTTAGTAATTCTATATTTCCTGGCATGCCTCCATTTTGCATGTATTTTAAAAATAATTGTTGGTCATTATTTTCATCTGGAAAAGCTGACTTATATTCTTTAAATGAAAGAGGTAGCATTTTTATTTCAACATATCTTCCTGATAAAAGTGTGGCTAGTTCGCCAGATAGCAAAAAAGCATTGGAACCAGTTATGTATATATCAACATTTTTTATAATATGTAATCCATTAACAGCTTTTTGAAACTCGGGAACACTTTGAACTTCATCTAAGAATATGTAATTTTGTTTTGTTGGATTTAATCTTTCTTCAATATAGTTATATAAAGATATAGAATCTTTAAAATTGAATTTGGGATTTTCAAGATTAATATTAATAATTTGGTTATCTTGGATATCCATTTCTTTTAATTTTTTTATATATAGTTCAAATAAAGTTGATTTACCACAACGGCGGATTCCAGTTATTACTTTAATTAGATTTTTATCTTTAAAAGTTAATAATTTTTCGATATACTCGATTCTTTTAATTATCATACTAGTTTTCTCCTTATCTGTTTCTAATTGTACTATAAAATTAATGAACAGTCAAGTTTTGGAAATATTTTTCCAAAACTTGTCGTTTTAAGAAACAAATGGAAGACATACAATAGGCTCATAATCCTTGGCTAAAATTATTCTATAAAAATTTGTATAAGAAACTTAAATATTTTTAAATTTCTTAACTTTAAAGTTATAATTGTTTTTTTAATATCATTAAACTTTTCTTTTTTACTTCTTTAAATTGTTCTGTTCTAAAAGTTGATATAGTAAATATTATTGTTACAACTATAGTTATTATTAAACCATCAATTATGAAACCTAATATTCCATTTAATGATATCAAGTTTATAATAAATAAACATATCAAAAAAGCTAAGATTGTTATTATTAAATAATACATATATGATTTATAATATTTTAAAGGTGAAGTATTAAAAGCATACTTATGAATACAATAAGGTTCATAAATAGTTAAAATTAATAATTTTGTTATTCCTGTTGCAATTAAAACCCCAAACATTCCATAATATTGCACTAATATTATAGATAAAATTACATTTATTATTGAAGTGGTAATTGGTACAAAACTTCCTTTTTTAAATAAGCCTAAAGTATTTCTATAAGTATAATTGACATATCTCATGCCATCTATATAGAAATTAAAACCCAAAGCTAAACTTATATTAATTCCTAATAAATAATTTTTTCCTAACCAAATAGTTATAAATTTATTTAAAAGTAAAGCCATAGCTATTGAAACATAACCATATACTACAAATAAAATAAACATAATTTGATAAAAAACATTTTCTTTTTTTTCTTTTTCTTTTACAGTATTTAAATTTCCAATGCTTGCTGTAATTCCTCTAAAAACCGAATTAAGCAAATTATTTATTGCTGATGTTATGATAGTATAATTTGATAATAAGCCAACTGAAACAACTCCTAAAAACTTTGATATTATTATATTATCTGTTCCATTAGCTAAAACATATCCTACTTGATAAAAGAATAAAGATTTTACATCTTTAAAAATACTCTTTTGCTCATCCTTAGCTAATTTTTTATATTCTTTATCTTTTATATAAGGATATAATTTATTGGCTTTAATAGATGCTATAACATTTTCTATAATTGTTGCCAAAATTTGTAATAATAAATATATTATGTAATCATGAGTTAAATATAAAAATATTATTTGAACTATATCTAAAATAATTGTAACAATTAAAGTAATAATATTTAAAATATATTCTTTTTGATATCCAGTAATTATAGATTTTTTGTATGCGAAAAAATAAGAAATAGAAGTATTTGATAAAAATAAAATATAAATAACTATTAAATTTTCTTTAATATTTGGAACTTCTTTAATAAAATTATTTAAAAATGGAATTATAGATAAACCTATTATTAAAATAACTATTCCTATTATAGCATAAGTTTTTTTATAAAAATGTAATAATGTTTTTATCCTTTCATGGTCATCATCTGCTATAGGTTTATACATTTTATATATTATTGCAGTTCCAATTCCAAGTTCAGCAAATGATAACATAGTTAAAATATTTGTAAATAAGCCATTAATTCCAAGATATTCCGAACCTAATAATTTGATAAAAAAAGTTCGGCATATAAAATTCATTATAATATATATTATCTTTGTTATTATTGCAACACTAGCATTTCTTGCAGAGTTTTTAGTTCTTGATTCTTTCATATTTTATCTTCTCATTTCACATTCATTATGTTTATATTATTTTTAAGTTCATAAATTTATTAATTATTTATATTAAAAATATTTTTTAACTTTCTTATTGCTCTATACACGAAAAATTTTTCATGTATTAAAAATTTACTTGGTAACCTATATCCTTTTTCTTTTATATAATTAATTAAGGAAGTACTCATTGGATCTTTTCCATAATAATTAAGATATTTATATTCATAAAATTTTTTTTTCTTTTGATATTTATCTATATCAAATACATTTTTAAATTTATCAATTTTTCCTATAGTTTCTAATACTATTAAAGTCCTTATACACTTTTGACAGCCTGAACAATTATGAGCATCATCAACTTTTGGGTCTAAGCAAACATTTAAATACTTTTGAGCAATTTTCCAGTCACTTATTTTTTCAACCTTTTCCGATCTTGTATATTGACATCCATCAATAACCAGTTCAAATCTTTCTGTAGTGATTAAAGGAACCATATAACTTTCTGAATAAGATGCTAAATCAAAATCCCTGGCATTATCAGAAAAATGTAGTATTTCATCATATGAGAACCCACTCGCTGTAAGATATCTTTTAACATATCTTTGCATACATATAAAGCATGAATATAAAGCTAAAAATCCAATTCTTTCTTCACCTATTTTGTGTGTATATGCATGCAAATTTGAATCAATTAAATAAGTAGGCAAATTAAGTTCATCCGCGGCTTTTTGATTCATTTTTGCTCTACTTAGCCAAATTTCTCTAGTTTCAGGATTTTCATAATCACCATGTGTTCCACAATTTGTTAAAAATAAACTATTTATTTTTAAACTTTCGTCAATTGGTTCAATATAATTATCATATATTGTTGTTAAAGAATCTACGCCACATGAAATACCAGTTCCAACTAAATCAACTGGCCTTTTTTTTGCAATTTTAAAACCATCTACAGTAAATTTAATTTTTTGAGTATAATCAGAAAAATTATCAAATATTGTCATTAAATAATGCGTTATATTATGATATAAACGAGGAGATATTTCACCTTTAATATGTACATCTTGATGATAATGCATTCCTAAATATAGTGGAACTAAAACAAATGCATCATAAACATCATCTGTTAGCATATCTTCATTTTTATCTTCAACAGCAATCCACATTGTTTTTTCTTCAAAAGGACTTTTTATTTCATTTACTTCAAAATCACATATTAAATATGTCCAACCTTTTTTACTTTCTTTTCGCATATTTTTTACTACAAACATCTTTTCTTTCTCCCTTCATAAATAAAATTTATATTTACAATATTACATATTTACTAATTTTTTGCCCTAAAATTTTACTAGTTATCATAACGAAATATAATGATAAAATTAACACAGTTATTGAATACAATGGAAATATACGTATTGGTATTGGTAATTTTGATAATACTGCTTTAACTGCAAAATGACATAAATATATACCAAATGAACAATTTCCAATGTTAATCATAATTTTTTGAAATAAATTTTCTTTTATAATATCACCTTTTTTAATATACTCATAAGCTATAAAACAGACTACTGCGGAATATAAAGTTGAACTTAGTTTTAATGCTGTAGTCCCCCAGTTCTCATTAGAGAATAGTTTTAACCAAATAAATCCTTCGAATATTGATAATGCTAATGAAAATATAAGATATAATATACACTTTTTATTTGACAATTTTAATTTTAAATAGCCATTTCTTAAAACAATTCCTAAATAGTAAAATATAAACCAAATTAAACAATTAAGTCTAATTAATTGATTAGAAATATTAATTTCAAATATAAATGGTATATAACGTAGTAAAATAAGTACTAATGGTGTTATTAAATAACCAGTCCATCTATATTTTGATTTTGCTAATTTTAAAATAAGAGGTGTTATAATTACAAACTCTATATATACTATAATGTAATAAAAAATATCAGGTGTCTTAGCTAGTAATAAATTTTCTATTATATTAAATTCTTTAAAAGCAATACTATAAAAAATCGTCCATAAAACGTATGGTATTAAAACACGTTTTATTCTTTTAATTGCAAAAGATTTGTAATCAATTATATTATCTTTAGTAAGATATCCCGAAAGAAATATAAACAATGGAACTGAAAAATTTACAATGGCTCTGACAATTGTTCCTTGTTCAACACTTAATGTACCCCCCCTCCCAGGTGTGGGTAATTACAACACTAATTATAGCAAGTGCTCTCAATATTTGAATTTTTTTATTCATAATTATCACTTACTTTTTCAATATTTTCTTTAGTTTTTCTGTTTTTTCGGGGCCTAATACTTTTTTTATTGCATTCTTAGCAAGTGCTGTATTTTGTTTTTCTATATTATGAATTAATTTAATAGCATCACTTTCATCATTAGCATTTGTAAATATTTCAAAAATAATTGATTTATGTGATTTTTCAAAAACAAAATCTTTTACATTATTTAAATATTCTTCTTTATTAGAAGCCGACATGTATTTATATCCTAAAGCTTCCACATAATACTTTAAAAGAGTTTTTGATTTATTGCCAAAATGACCATCAGCCGCAATAAATTTACCAACATCATCGCCAAAGCATCTTGAACCTGGATGATTGTAATTGTGAAATTCTGTACCACAGCCATTATTTATAATCATTAGTCTTATATTATTTTGAACATTTTTATTTCCTAAAGAATTCATATCATAAAAGAAAGATAAATCACCTATTATTCCATAAAATGTCTTATTAGGATTAGCAAGAGATGCACCTATTAAAGATGATGTACAACCATCAATTCCAAAACCACCTGTATTACAGTAACCATATATTCTTTTATCTGTATCAAAAAAATTCCATGATCTTAAACTGTTTAATATTCCAAGATGTAAGATTGTTTCATCTGGAAATAAATTAATCGTATTTTTAGCAATCCATATATTAGAAAAAGGCAATTTATCATCATCTATTTTGTTTTTAATCATATCTATAGTTTTTTTCCATTCATTATAATAACTAATATTATTACCATTTGATGCACTATTATATTTTTTAAAAAAATCTAATTCTTCCATTTGAAAAACATAAGTCGTCTTTTTCGAATAATCTCTTATTTCACCATCTAAATTTACTCGCCAGACTTCTTTAGGAGAAAGACTTAAATAAGCTCCTGAAACGTTTCCTAAATCAATCAATACATCCATGGATTTAAGATTAGTGATATATTGTTTTTGATCACATAAAATATTTCCTAATATACGATATTTTCCAAAATAATTGCTTGTTCGATCGCAAAGAACTACAGCGTTATATTTTTCAACAAATAAATCAACTGCTTCAGTTAATTGGTTACTAAACTTTTGATGATTACCTACAAAAATCGCAACTTTTTTATTTTCTAATTCAGGTAATTTATCATAGTATTCTACTCTTTTGATGACTCTCGTATTAGGCAATTTATCAACATTAAAGTTTTCACTATAAGTTGTAACAATATTAATATGAACAGGACCTCCACCATTTCTTCGGCATTCTAATAAGGCATTATTTATTTTGACATTACAATCCCATTTATCTTCTTCCGAATAAACAGTTGGAACTTGAACACTTAATTTTACTATATCATTTAATACACTACTTCTATCAATAACTTGGGGACAATTTTGGCCAATTCTACCAAAATGTTGCGCTGCTGTAACTGCAATTACTGGCAATTTTCTATAATATGCTTCAGTTAAACCAGGTATATAATTTCTTGAAGCCGTTGCTCCAGTACAAACTAAAACAACTGGTTCACCACTTTCTGCCGCTAAACCACACGCCATATATGCTGCACTACGTTCATCAACGCAAGAATATTTTATAAAATAATCATCATTTTGAATGCTTCCTACAAAATTAATGTTTGTTGTTCCTGGGCTAGCAATTATTCTTTTTATATTATTTGCTTTTAATAAACTTATTAGTATTTGACAATTAATCTCATCTGTATATTTATTTTTCATTTTTTACACCTCTTCTATTATTTTTTTAATTATCTTCTTGTTATAAAATGGGGATTTAAGTGATTGCCATTATTAGAATGAATAATTTCTCCTGAGATACATTTTGCATAGTCACTAGCTAAAAATAGGGTTATTTCTGCTACTTCTTCGGGAGTATAAAACCTTCCACTAATATGAATATCACTATATAAATTACCATTTTTATCAATTTCTGTTATGTCTGATGAAGTAACTCCTGGTGCTATTCCATTAATTCTAATTCCATCTTTAATATATTTACATGATAAACCTTCTATAAGACAATTTAATGCATGCTTTGTCATTCCATAAGGTAAATAGTCACACTGATCGCCTCGTTCTGATGTAATAAAAATAATATTACATTCTTTATTATCTTGTTTTAAAATTCTTTTTATAAAATTTTGAGTTAAAAAATAAGCTCCTTTTAAATTAGTATTAAACTGATCATCAAAGTCTTTCTCAGTTACTGTAAAAAAATCTTTTTCATGTTTAGATATACCAGCATTATTTATCAAAATATCAATATGGCCATATTTTTCATAAATAATATTCAATAATTTATCATGGTCATGAATCTTTTGAACATCATTAACGATATAAATAACATTTTTCATATCTTTTATTGCTTTTTTTAATTTTTCTTCAGAACGACCTGTAATAATAACTTTAGCATCTTGTTCTACAAATCTTTTAGCAATACTAAGTCCTATTCCACTTCCACCACCAGTAATTAATACAACTTTATCTTTAAACATTGAATTAGATTCAATTAAACCAGGCTTTACATAAATAGGACTTGGAACTTTATGATCATATAAAATATATTTGACTCCTCTTTTTAAATAAGTACCTATTTTCATTATAATAATCCTCCTTTAAATAAAATTTTTTATTATACTCATTAATACTCATAAATTTTTTAATTTATATTTTTATTTAAAAATTTATTTACTTTTTCCTTTTCAATTTTCAAATTTTTTATTGAATTTTTAAAATCAACATTTAAATATTGTTTTAGTTCTTTTTCATTATCTTCTTTGTAAAATTGGTTATTTAA
>CANQNA010000056.1 GCA_947625005.1 uncultured Bacilli bacterium | reverse complement strand
GTTGTTGATGCAGTAGCAAATACAAAAGCAGGGCAAAAACTTTTTAATCGAGCAGGTAAAACTTTAGCTAGAACTCCAATTGGTAATATATCAAAAAAACTGGATGATAAAGGATTAGTAGATGTTGCTGATAAAGCAACTGATTTTATAAATCCAACAAGTGCAGCAACAAAAGGAGCAACAAGTGCAGCAACAAAAGCTACTAAAGGTACTGGATCTATTACAGAAGCAGCAAAATCCGGATCTTCTTTAGCAAATAAAGGAGAAGTTTTACCTTCAAATAAAAGTCAAAATACTAGTAATTCAAATTCTGAAATTTCAAGTGATAATTCAAGTTCTTTATTTGATTTAGTAAGAAATGTTTCTGGTAGAAAAACGGTTAAATACAAAATAATTATAGTAGTAGGAGTTTTTTTATTTTTTATTTTAATGTTAACTGCTATTGTTGCGGGAAAAGATTTTGGAAATTTAGATTTAACTAATAATTCTTCAACTTTAACAAGACGAGAAAAACGTGCATGTACTTCTGAAGAAATACAAAGTCGTTTAATTTATATTGGAGATTCTCGTATTGTAGATATGCAAACTGCAATAAATAATGCTAATATTACTTATATTGCTGATGGGTCTCAGGGGTATAATTGGTTAACTAGTACAGCATCAACTGAGTTAGATAACATTTTAAGGGAAAAAAGCAATGGAATTATTGTTTTAGCATTAGGAATAAACGATTTAGAAAATAGTGATAATTATATTGCTTATTATAAGGAATTAATAAATAAATATTCTAGTAATACTTTTTATATATTGTCAGTAAATCCAGTTGATGAGAGTAAGACAACAATTAATGGATATAATGTTACAAATGCTCAAATTGAAGAATTTAATAACAAATTAAAACAAAGTTTTACAGACAATTATATTGATTCTTATAATAATTTAACAACTATAGATTCTTCTGATGGATTACATTATAATTCAACTACAAGTGAGAGTCTTAATAATTATGTAACAACAAGCATAAGTAGCTCTAATAAAGTTACTTGTGGAGGTACAGGAGATTTTGTAAATTATTATCAATATGATTATGATCAATCATATGGTTATGGAACTACAATTGCTAGTTCAGGATGTGGACCAACTTCTATGGCGATGGTTTTAACTTATTTAACAGGCGAAGAAATAACACCTATAGAGACTGCGGATTGGAGTTTAAGTAATGGATATAGAGTACAAGGAGTTGGTACTTCATGGGGGTTTTTTCCAGCAATTGCTTTAGAATATGGAATAAAATGTGAAACTTTAATTTTAAATGCAGAAAGTATACTATCTAATTTAAATCAAGGTAAAACTCTTATTATATCAATGGGACCTTCAACTTTTACTAACAATGGACATTTTATTGTTTTAACTGGGGTAACTGATGAGGGAAAAATTACAGTAGCAGATCCTAATAGTAAAGAACGTTCTGGACAAACTTGGGATGTAAGTGTATTTACTAAAGAAGGGAGCGGCGGATTATGGGCTTTTTCAAATTAAAAACATTAATAATTCTAAGCATGTTAACATTTCTATGTGGTTGTTCTGCTAATTATGAAATTGAAGTTAAAAATGGTTCAATAAGAGAAAATTCTCAGATTTTAGTGAATAAAACAAACGAAAGTATTAAAGAGGAAAATGGATTTTCTTTAGAAGAAGAACTTGAATATACTTATAATAGTATTCATGATATTGATAACGGACAGGAAGAAACTAAAACTAAACATTTTGAATTAAATAAAATAAATAATAAAGATAATATAGGATTAAGTTATAATAATCAACTAACTTTTAATAATTATGAAGAATCTCCTTTAATACATCAATGTTATGAAAATATAAATATAATAAATAAAACTTCTTCTTTTTCTATAAATACTGATAAGTATTTTAAATGTTTTGATTATTATAAATATTTAGATAGTGTTACGATTACATTAAAAAGCGATTATAAAGTTTTAAATACTAATGCAGATGAGGAAAAGAAAGGAATTTATTATTGGTATATCAATAAAAACAATTATACTAATAAAAGGATTAATATTGATTTATCTAAAGAACCAAAAACAGTTGTTGATAAGGTTAATTTAGGAGATTATTCTTATATAGTTTTTATTTTATTGGGACTAAGTTTAATAATTTTAGGATTAGTAGTTTTTATTAAAGTGAAAAATTCTAATAAAAAATCATAGTAAAAAGTAAGAAATTATTATATAATGGTGAAAGGAGGCCGCTATGAAGTTTAAAATTAATAATAAAGATTTAATTATCTTTTTAATGTTTTGTTTTTTTCTTTTGTTTTTAAGTTCATTAGCGGTAACTAATGCAATTTCAATTATAAATGAAGGAAAATTTATAGGTTTTCATCCTTTATTAGGTTTTACTGCTGATTACATTTTAGGAACTTTAGGAGTTTTTATAGGAGTCTTAGTTGTAGTTTTTGTGAGTGTATCTTCTTATATTTTTGATAGAAGTAAAGGTATTGGAATTGAAATAGGGGAAAAAGAAGAAAAGGGATATAATCGTTTTGCTAAGGATTCTGAAATGAAAAGAGGACTTAAAATTGCTAAAGTGGATATTGCTCAAGAAAATGCTAATGCTGCAGGTATTCCTTTGATAAATGATGGAAAAAGTATGTGGGTTGATAATGGAGAATATCATACTTTAGTAATAGGAGCGACAGGTAGTGGAAAAACAACAGCATTAGTTCATCCTTTAATTTATTCTTTAATAAAAAAAGGGGAAAGTATGGTAGTTACAGATCCTAAAGGAGAAATTTATAGGGAACATGCTGAAAGATTAAAAGATCGTGGTTATAATATAATAGTTCTTAATTTTCGTGATCCTAGTATGGGTAATGCTTGGAATCCTTTAACTTTGCCATATAAATTATATAAAGCAGGCAATGTTGATAAAGCAACAGAACTTTTAGATGATGTAGGAAATAATATATTTAAAGATAAAAAGGCTCAAGATCCTTTTTGGGAAAATAGTGCCTCAGATTATTTTGCCGGAGTAGCTTTAGGTTTATTTCAAGATGCTAAAGAAGAGGAAATAAATTTAAATTCTATTAGTTATGCAACAACTGTAGGTGAAGAAAAATTTGCAGGTAATTCTACATATATTAAAGAATATTTTTCTTTAAAAGGAGAACAATCAAGTGCCTATACATTTGCATCAAATACTGTAAATGCTCCTGCAGATACTAAAGGAGGTATTTTATCAGTATTTAGAAGTAAAATAAGGCTTTTTGCCTCTCGAGAACAATTATCTGAAATGTTAAGTTATAGTGACTTTGAGATGTCCGAGATTGGAAAAAAGAAAACAGCAGTATTTATGGTTATTCATGATGAAAAAACAACTTATCATGCTCTTGCTACAATATTTATTAAACAATGTTATGAAACATTAATTGATGTGGCCCAAAAAAGTCCTGATGGCAAATTACCTTTTAGAACTAACTTTATTTTAGATGAGTTTGCAAATATGCCACCACTAAAGGATGTTACAACAATGGTTACTGCTGCAAGAAGTAGAGCGATTAGAATGACAATGATTATTCAAAATTTTGCTCAACTTAATGATGTTTATGGTAAAGAAGATGCTGAAACAATTAGAGGTAATTGTGGTAATTTAATATATTTATTAACAACAGAACTAGCAGCATTAGAAGAAATAAGTAAATTATGTGGAGAAAAAAAGAGCAAAGAAAAAGACAAAACAGCTTCAACTCCTCTTGTTACGGTAAGTGATCTTCAAAAAATGAAAGAAAACGAAGTTATAATTATTAGACAAAGAATGCGTCCTTTTAGAACTAAATTAATTCCTAGTTATCAAATCGATTGGGGTCGAAAATATCCTAAAGCAGAATTTCCTGAAAGAGCAGTTAATTCAATAGCATTATTTGATATAAAGGAATTTGTACGAATTAGAAGACATGATAAATTATTTAATAATAATCAAGCTAATCCATTTGGAAGACCTAATATGCCAAATAATGGAATGTTTAATAATCCATTTGGGCCTCAAAATAATATACCAAATGTCAATGGAGCACCTTCCGGAAATCCTTTGTTCCCACCAAATAATGGGGTAAATGTTGACGATTTCTTAAAAAAATTGGATGCTCAGATTGCTGCTTTAGAAGAAGAGGAAAAACAACTGAATGATAAAAATAAGCAAGAAGACAAAGATAATAACGTTAAAGAAGATAATAAGCAAAAACAAACAGATGAGAAAAAAGCTCCTTTGGAACTTTTAGATTTACCACTTAATGAAAATAAGATTAAGCCAGAAAAAAAAGAAGAGAAGAAAGAGTTTGAAACTTTTAATGATATATTAGCAGCTAATGCAAGTTCAAATTTTGTTAAAAGGGAGAAACCAAAAACAGAAAAGAAAGAAGAGAAGATTGAAAAATTAGATGATATCATTATTAATGAAGATTCAGTTAGTGATGACGAATTTTTTGATGATTTCTTTGGAGATGACTAGGAAGTATTCCTAGTTTTTTTGCATAAAAAAAGCTTTAAAGTAAATTGTCATCTTTAAAGCCTAATTTATTTCGACAAATATAAATTGGTCTTTTTTTGCTCTCAATGTATGTTTTAGCAATATATTCTCCGATTATTCCGATTATAAATAGTTGAAATCCTCCAATAAAAAGTATGGCACAAAAGATAGAAGCATATCCTGGAATATCTTTTCCTATTATTAATGTTTTAATTATTATATATAGAAAATATAAGAAAGCTGAGATAGAAAATATTCCTCCGGAAATTGTAGCAATTTTTAAAGGAAAGTTACTAAAATTTACAATTCCATCAATAGCATATTTAATTTGTTTTTTAGTATTGAATTTAGTTTTTCCACTATAACGTTTTTCTACTTCATAATACATATATTCAGTATTAAAACCAATCCAAGAAAAAATTCCTTTACTAAATCTATTAGTTTCATTTAATTCACATATAGCATCAGCTACATGTTTTCTAAACATTCTAAAATCGCTAGCACCATTTACAAATTGTACATCACTTAAATGATTTATGAGAAAATAAAAGGCTTTTTTATTTATTCTCGTTATTAAGTTTTCGGTTTTACGATCTTTCATAACCATCGCAATTTGATCTGTATTAGGGTGAGTTTTTAAATGGTTTAACATTATTGTTAAATATTTAGGATTTTGTTGTAAATCACTATCAATAATTGCAATAAATTCTCCATTTGCATGTTTTAATCCTGCAAACATAGCAGCATCTTTACCAAAGTTTCGAGAAAAATCTATTAATCGTATATGTTTTTTATCCTTATTATATAAATCAGTAATTTTTTCTAAAGTTTTATCTATAGATCCATCATTGATAAAAATAATTTCATATTTTAAGTTTTCACATTCTTTTGTAATTTTTTTATAAAGTGTTTCAATATTTCCTTCTTCATTATAGCTAGGAACGATAATGCTTAATTCCATTTAATGACCTCCATAAACATTATAACATGAATAGTAAAGAAGTTGACATTAAATTAATAAAAAAAATTTTAAAAAATGTAATTTAGGGCTTGAAATAGGCATAAAATTAGTATATAATGGATTATGTTTGACTGGCATAGATGTGTGAGGTTGCTGATACACTAGGAAGAGTTGCAAAATAAATTCTTAGATAATCAGGTAATTCATGCGGAGCAAGTTTATACAAGATATAAGCGAAGGGAGGACATTTAAATGTCAAAAATCAAAATTAAATTAAAGGCATATGATCACAGAGTATTAGATAGTGCAGCTTTAAAAATTGTTGATGTTGTAAAAAGAACTGGGGGAGAGATTTCAGGACCTATTCCACTACCTACAAAAAAGGAAGTGTTTACAGTATTGAAAGCAGTTCACAAATATAAATATTCACGTGAACAATTTGAAAGACGTACTCATAATAGACTTATTGAGATCAAAGATCCTAGTAAAGATACTATGGATAGCTTAACACGCTTAGATTTACCAAGTGGTGTTGATATTAAAATTGAAACAAAGTAATTGGAGGTAATTTAAATGAAAGGAATCTTAGGAACTAAAGTCGGAATGACTGAAGTATTTACAAAAGATGGTAAAGTTATTCCTGTTACAGTAATTAATGTTGAACCTAATGTTATAACTCAAGTTAAAACAAAAGAAACAGATGGTTATAATGCTATTCAATTAGGTGTTACTGACAAAAAGGAAAAACATGCCAATAAACAAGAAATAGGACATGCTAAAAAAGCTGGTGTTTCTCCTAAGCGCTTCTTAAAAGAAATTAGAGTAGATGATGCTAGTATCTACACACTTGGAAGCGAACTTAAAGCAGACACATTTGAAGTTGGAGAGAAAGTTGATGTAACTGGTACAAGTAAAGGTAAAGGATTTGAAGGTGTTATTAAACGTCATAACCAATCTCGTGGACCAGAAACTCACGGTTCTCGTTATCATAGAAGACCAGGTAGTATGGGAACTATGAGACCAATGAGAGTATTAAAAGGTAAAAAATTAGCTGGACATATGGGTCATGAAACAGTTACTATTCAAAATTTGGAAATTATTGATATTAATTTAGAAGATAATTACATTTTAGTAAGTGGTAATGTTCCAGGTCCAAAAAAATCATTAGTTTTAATTAAATCTGCTGTTAAAGGTGGAAAAGTTACTCCAAAGGAATTAGTGGAATATGCAGAAGAAACTGTAGTTGATACTGTAGAAGAAGAAACTACAGAACCCGAAGAAGAGGAAAAAGTAAAAGAAACAGAAATAGTAGAAGAAACAACTAATGAAGAAGAACAAAAAGAAGAATCTACTACTGAAGAAGCAGAAGCTTAATTCAACCGAAAGGAGAAAAGAAAATGGCTAAATTAGATATTATTAACCTTAAGGGTGAAAAAACTAGTGATTTAAAATTAAATGATTCAATATTTAAAATTGAACCTAATGATGTTGTTCTTAAAAAAGCAATTGATTTACAACTTGCTTCTTTAAGACAAGGAACTCATAAAACTAAAACTCGTTCTGAAGTAAGCGGAGGAGGTAAAAAACCTTATCGTCAAAAAGGAACTGGTAATGCTCGTCAAGGTACTATTCGTGCTCCACATTATAGAGGTGGTGGAATAGTATTTGGAGTTACTCCAAGAAGTTATACATTTAAAATGAATAAAAAAGAAAGACAACTTGCTCTAAAAAGTGCTTTATCTTATAAAGTAAGTAATAAAGAATTAGTTGTTGTTGATTCTTTAAATATAGATAGTATTAAAACTAAAGATATAAAGAAATTAATGGAAAACTTAAAATTAGCTGGTAAAGTATTATTTATTGCTAGTGGAGATGCAGAAAATTTATATATGGCTACTAGAAATTTAGGATATACTTTAGTATTAACTAGTGAAGAAATTAATTGTTATGATTTAGTTAATGCTGATACTGTTGTAATAGATGAAGAATCTGTTAAATATATAGAGGAGGTGCTTAAATAATGAAATATGATATTATTTATTCACCAGTTGTTACAGAAAAAAGTAGTGAACTTGCTTCACATGGTGTTTATGTTTTTAAAGTAGCAAAAAGTGCAAATAAAGTACAAATCAAAAATGCTATTGAATCTTTATTTAAAGTAAAAGTAAAAAGCGTAAATACATTAAATACTAAAAGTAAGAAAAAACGTGTTGGTAGATACACTGGAAAAACTAAAACATATAAGAAAGCTTACGTTACATTAGAGAACGGTCAAGCAATAGAAATATAAGGTGAGTATTATGGGTATAAAGAAATATAAGCCTACGACAAATGGCCGTAGAGGAATGTCAACTTTAACTAATGATGAAATCACTTCAACTAAACCAGAAAAAAGTTTAATTATTAGTAAAGCAAAAACAGGTGGACGTAATAATCAAGGAAGAATGACTGTTCAACATATTGGTGGAGGAGCAAAGAGAAAGTATCGTATAATTGATTTCAAAAGAAATAAATTTAATGTTACAGGAAAAGTTGCTTCTATTGAATATGATCCAAATCGTAATGCTAATATTGCATTAATTAATTATAAAGATGGAGAAAAAAGATATATTATCGCTCCTAAAGATTTAAAAGTTGGAATGATTGTGGAAAGTGGAGAAGCATGTGATATAAAAATTGGTAATGCTATGAAACTAAAAAATATTCCAATGGGTACTATAATTCATTGTATTGAATTAAAACCAGGTAAAGGAGCAGAAATTGCTCGTTCTGCTGGAGCAAGTGCTCAAGTATTAGGAAAAGATGGAAAATATGTTATTGTACGTTTACAAAGTGGTGAAACAAGAAAAATCCTTGGTGAATGTATGGCAACTATTGGAACAGTTGGTAATGAAGATTATGAACTTATCAACTGGGGAAAAGCTGGACGTGTTCGTCATTTAGGTATTAAACCTACAAATCGTGGTTCTGTAATGAACCCTAATGACCATCCACATGGTGGTGGAGAAGGACGTGCTCCAATTGGTAGAAAAGGGCCAGTTACTCCTTGGGGTAAACCTGCTCTTGGATATAAAACTAGAAATAAAGAAAGGAAATCATTATGACAAACATTTTAGAGG
>CANQNA010000055.1 GCA_947625005.1 uncultured Bacilli bacterium | reverse complement strand
CTTACGTAAGTAAGTTAAAGGTAGGAAAAAGGAGTTTTTTTTATGAGTAAAATGTATGAAAATTATTTAGAATTAAAAATGAAATCAAAGAAAGTTATGTATTTGTTTAAATGCGGAAAAAAATATGTCCGCGGAGAAGAAGAAAGAGTAAAAAAATAAAAAAAGAAACCGCGGGCTTTACTTTTCCACATCAATATCAAGCTTTAAAATAAATCATATAATAATCTATGATTATAATGAATTTTAATGATGATTTTTTTGGAAAGATACAAAAAAGGACTAAAGTAGATAAATATGTTTTTTATATTTGACGAAGATAAAATAAAATGCTAAAATTAACATTCGAGGAAAGGAGAACTTTTATGCTAAATGATAAAACAAAGAACAATAATGGAATTAATTCAGAAATAGAATTAAAAATATTGCAACAGATTATAAATGGGGTAACTTTAGAAGATGGCACTACTCGTCCATTTAATTTATTAGATTATTACAAAATAACTAATGTATCATTTAAAAAATTTTTTAATCGTATAAAATCAAAATTAACAGTACATGAAATTAGACAGTTTCATAATTTTGCTGTTCAATATACTTCAGAATTATGGGAGGAAAGACAAATTTCACAATATTATAAAACTAAAATAACTTTAAGAGTAAAATTCACTGAAGATGATAAACTAATACCTAATTCTGGATATACTCTTTCATTAGAAGAGAAAAAATTAATAATTTCTTATTTACAAATGATGAATATACCTATCTCTCAACGTTCTATTAATTTAGTACAAAATGAATATTTAGATGGACATATTAATATTTATGAGGATTTAAAGCAAGAAAAAGAATTAAAAAAAGAGTATTAATTTAATTTGACATCACTAACATCAAGTGTTAAAATAGCCTTGTAATGCAAGGAATGTGTTTAAGTAATTAGTAAAAACCTTAAAAAAAGAGAATTTGATTACAAGCTGAAAGTCAAATAAGATAGTTTACTAATGAAATTCCCCACAGGAGTATTAATCGTTAAATCGCGTTAAGATAAGAGAGCATGTATTCCATGAAGTAAGGTGGTACCACGGAGTTTATTCGTCCTTACATTATGGAATTTTTTAATGGAGGAAAATATGAAAGAAAAATTAAATGAATTAGTAACATCTTTAAAAGAAGAAGTAAAAACTTTAAAAAACGAAGCTGATTACTTGAATTTAAAAAGTAAGTTTTTAGGTAAAAAAAGTGAACTATCTAATTTAATGTCTAAAATTAAAGATATGACAGTAGAAGAAAAGAAAACAAATGGCCCTTTATTTCAAAAAATAAAAGCAGAAATGGAATCTCTTTTAAATACTAAATTAGCAGAAATAGAAGAAGCTAAAAATAAAATAGAATTTGATGATACATTACCTATAGAAGAAAATTTAGGTTCTCTTCATCCTGTAACTATTGTTGCTAAAGAAGTTACTGATATTTTGAAACGAATGGGATTTACTGTAGTTAGTGGTCCAGAAATGGAAAGTGAATATTATAACTTTATCGCTTTAAATATACCAGATACTCATCCTGCCCGTGATATGCAAGATACTTATTGGTTAAGTAATGGGCTATTATTACGTACTCACACATCTCCTAATCAAGTTAGAAGTATGGAAAAATTTGGGGCACCAATAAAAATTTGTGCTCCAGGTAGATGCTTCAGAAATGAAGATTTGGATGCTTCTCACGAAAATACTTTCTTTCAACTAGAAGGAATGGTTATTGATAAAAATATTTCTATTAGTAATTTAATTTTTACTATGGAAGGTTTATTAAAAGAAATATTTCAAGCTGATGTTAAAGTTAGATTACGTCCAGGATTTTTCCCTTTTGTAGAACCAGGTTTTGAACTTGATTGTTCTTGTATGATTTGTGGAGGGAAAGGATGTCCAACTTGCAAAAATTCTGGCTGGATTGAACTTTGTCCTTGTGGAATGATTCATCCAAATGTTTTAAAAATGAGCAATATTGATCCTGAAGTTTATTCTGGTTTTGCTTTTGGAGTAGGTTTAACTCGTCTTGCTATGATGAAATATAAAATTAATGATATTCGTGTTTTAAATAGTGGAGACTTAAGAGTATTAAAAGAATTTAATATTAAATAGGAGGTTAATATGAAAATATCATGTAATATATTAAAAAAACATATTAAAAATAGTGAAGATATAGATTTTCAAAAAATTTGGGATATTTTTACAATAAGAACTGCAGAAGTTGAAGGTGTAGAAGTAAAGGGTACTAATATTGATGGAGTAGTCGTTGCAGAGATTAAAAAGGTGGAAAATCATCCTGAATCTAAAAAACTTCATGTATTAGAAGTAGATGCTGGAGGAGAAAATCTCCAAATAGTTTGTGGTGCTCCTAATGTTAGAGTAGGCTTAAAAAGTGCTTTAGTTAAAATAGGTGGACATATTGATGGTATAGAAATAGGGAAAAGACCTCTTGTTGGTATTGATAGTTATGGAATGATGTGTTCCAAAAGAGAATTAGGAATTAGTGATGAACATGACGGTATAATTGAATTACCTGAAGACTTTAAAGTAGGAACTGATATTAAAGAGTTGATTCCTATAGATGATATTATTGTTGAAATAGATAATAAATCTTTAACTAATAGACCTGATTTATGGGGACATTATGGTATTGCTCGAGAAATTTGTGCTATCACTAATCATGAATTACGTCCTCTAGATTTATGTGAAATACCTAATGATAAAAAAGATTTAAAAATAAAAATTGAAAATCCTGAATTATGTTATCGTTATTTAGGCTTAAAAATTGAAAATATTAAAAATAATGAAACACCTTTGTGGATGCAAGTATTTTTAAATTATGCAGGAATGCGTAGTTTAAACTCATTAATTGTTGATTTAACAAATTATATAATGCTTGAACTAGGAACTCCAATGCATGCTTTTGATGAAAGAGTAGTAAAAGATATAGAAATCGGTTTAGCGCATGACGGAGAAGTTTTTACGACTCTTGATAAAGTAGAAAGAAAATTAACTAAAAATAATTTAATGATTAAAAATGGTGGCGAATATTTTGCTATCGCTGGTGTAATGGGTGGATTAGACTCAGAAATATTACCTGATACTGAAGGGATTTTATTAGAAAGTGCTTGTTTTGAAGCTTCTACAATCCGTAAAACTGCAACAAGTTTAGGACTTAGAACAGAAGCAAGTGCTCGTTATGAAAAAAGTTTAGATCCTAATATGTCTAAAATAGCCTCTTTAAGATTTGTTAAATTATTAAAAGACTACAATCCAAATTTGGTTTTTGCTTCTAATTTAACTGATATTTATCCTACTAAGCAAGAAGAAACCACTGTAATCTTAACTAAAG
Source organism: uncultured Bacilli bacterium (assembly GCA_947625005.1). Next base: position 5,291 of record CANQNA010000055.1, on the reverse strand, counting down.
CTTTATTAAATAAATATCTAGGATTTGAAATGGACAAAAAAGAAGTAATAAAGATTTTGACATCATTAGACTTTCAAGTTACTGAAGAAAAAGATGCTTACAAAGTAATTGTGCCTACTTATAGAACGACTAAAGATATAACAAATGGAGCAGATATCATTGAAGAAATCGCCCGTATTTATGGATATGAAAACTTTAAAGAACAACCTTTAGAACAAGTATTAAGTTTTGACAATAAAGATTCTTATTATGATAAAGAATATGAAGTTAAAGAATTTTTAGCAGAAAAATACAATTTTCATGAAGTTCATTCTTATTTATGGTATGAAACTAGTTATTTAAAAGAATTAGGAATTGAAAAAGAAAATGTTAGTTTATTAAGTAAAAAAGAAGACAATATCTTAAGAGACGATTTAAATCTTACTTTACTTAAGATAGCTGGAAATAACTTAAAAAACTATGCTAAAATTCAAATATTTGAAATAGGAACTTGTATAAAAGATAACGAAAATAATAAACAGTTATCTATATTATTAGCTGATGACTATCAGAAATTAGAAAGTGTTTATAATAATAGTAAAGAAATTGTAGCAAATTTAATCAAAACTTTTAAGAATAAAAAAGTTATATTAGAAACTGCTAATACTGAAGAATATTATAATAAAGACTTAGCAAAAAATATTATAGTTGATGGTAAAGAAATAGGAACAATTAACGTATTTAACACAAAAATAACTAATGTTATTAATAAAAAGAAATGTTTTGTAGTAATTAATATAGATTTTGATAAATATGTTGAATTAACAAAGCAAGAAATCTTATATAAAGAAATTAGTAAATATCCAACTGTTGAATTAGATTATACTTTAATTGCTAATAAAACTACAAAATATAGTTTTATTGCTCAAGTATTAGAAAACTTTAAAAATCCTATTATTCAATCTTATTCCCTAATAGATATTTATGAAAATGATAAAGAAAAGAAATTTTCTATTAGATATATTGTAGGATCTAACGATAAAACTTTAGATGGTACAGAACTACAACAGTTTAAAGAAGAATTTATTAAGCATATAAAATCAAATCAATTGAGTATTATAGAATAATCAGGGGTCTGCTTTTTTGAAAAAGATCTAATTTGCTAATATTTTACTGGGCAAAGGTGAATAATAATTTAAAATATTCCTCATATAATATATAGAAATAATTATCAGTAATTTACTGGGATTATTTGCCATTAAACCTACAAAATTTGACAAAGACTATAACAATATGGTAATATAGTGAACGTTCGACTGGGGAGGAGAACAAAAATGATAAATGGTAAAGCCAATAAAGTGGCTTTAAAACATATTTTGTGTTGTCTAATATTATTGTTGATATTTGTATTAACAATCGGGGTTAACGGTTATGCAAAAGAAGGAACTGCGAGTGCAATAGAATCTGAAACATCAGATGTTGTACCCCTGAAACCTTTAATAGCTGATAATTATTTCGAATTAGAGACAGAAAAAACTAGTGATAATCCAAATATTGATTATATAATTGCTATTGTAGAAGAACCTGAAGAAATTGAATTTTCAAAATTGGATTATTACATAAACCAATATACAAGTGAACTAGAGTTCTTTAGTAAAGCTTTTGGATATAATTATGAGGATGTTTTAAATGATCTTCATAATAGAGAAAGTGAAAATACAGAATTTGAACAAACTAATATTGGTTATTTAAAGAATAAAGAGGGTAAACTTAAAACATTTAAGAGTGTAGAGTATGGAATAGTCGAATACTTTCAGGATTTAACTGAAAGGCACCAGTTATCAAGAAACAAAAAATTGGTACCATACACAGGTGAAAGTAAATACGTTGAAGATTTAATTATTTACTATACTACCAAAATCTACACAAATGTTGACACAACGACTGCTCTTTCTATAGGAGCGGCAGAAAGTGGTTATTATAAAGTCAAATTCATGTTGAGAAAAAACAACGTATTTGGCGGTATGAGTAATAGCGGTTTAATAACTTATGAAAATATTGAAATAGGGGTTTTAAAGTATATTCAATTACTATCCCAAAAATATTATGGGAAAGGATTAAATACACTTTATGAAATCGGTTATGTTTATTGCCCATCAACAGATGAATATGGTAATAAAACAGCAAGTTCACATTGGATTAATTTAGTAAATACGGCTAAAACAAAATATAATGACTATACACAAAATATTGAAATTGATGCCTTATGGCAATAATATAAGGAAATACGTTAACTTGTATTTCTTTTTTTTTTCCTTTATAATAACACTAGAGAGTGATAGCATGGAATTTATACAAAACACTAATATTCAAAATAAAAAAGTATTACTTAGATGTGATTTAAACGTTACAATAAAAGAAAATCATATAATTGATAATACAAAAATTAAAGAATCTCTGGAAACTATTAATTATTTGTTACAGCAAAACTGTAGTATTATTATATTATCCCATTTGGGAAAAATAAAAAGTGAAGAAGATAAAAAAGAAAAATCTTTAAAATTAGTTTGGAAAGAAATGGAAAAACTTTTAGAGAGGAAAATAATTTTTATAAATAATACAAGAAGTGATGAACTTACACAAGCTTGTGCTTCTTTAAAACCTCAAGAAATACTTTTAATAGAAAATACTCGTTTTGAGGATTATCCTGATAAAAAAGAAAGCAATTGTGATGAAGAATTGAGTAAATATTGGGCTAGTTTAGCAAATGTCTTTGTTAATGATGCCTTTGGAACAACTCATAGAAAACATGCTTCAAATTATGGAGTTAGCAAATATTTGAAGACTTATTATGGCTGCTTAATAAATAAAGAAATAAAGGGATTAAATTCTGTATTAAATCCAGTTCATCCTTTTATGGTTATTATGGGTGGAGCAAAAGTTGAAGATAAAATTCAAATGATTAAGTCACTTTTAAAAGAATGTGACACTTTAATTGTTGGGGGAGGTATTGCTAATACTTTTTTGAAAGCGAACAATATTGAAATAGGCAAAAGTTTATATGATGAAAATTATTTAGAAGAAATTAAAACAATATATAAGGAAAATAAATCTAAAATAATTTTACCGAAACAAGTTAGAATTCAAAATAATGAAAATGTTTGCGAAAAAGATATTTCTCAAATTGAAAAAGATGATAACATTTTAGACATAGTTTTAACTGAAGAGTATTTTGCTAGTTTAAAACAGGCAAAAACTGTATTTGTAAATGGTACATTAGGTTTTTATGAAAATCCTAAATTTTCCAAAGGAACTAAAGATTTACTTGATTTTTTATCTCAAATAGATGCCAAAGTTATTATAGGTGGTGGAGATGCTCTTGCTTCTGTAAATAAACTTGCCAAAAAAGATGACTATTATTTTATCTCGACTGGAGGAGGAGCAACATTAGAATATATAAAGTCTAAAAAATTATTAGCATTAGAAGGTGATTAGTAATGATATTTTTGAATCAAAAAATGAATTTAACAAAAAACGAACTAAAAGAGTTTATCCAACATATAAAAGAAAAAGATATAATTATATTTCCAACGATGCCTCTTTTAAGTTATGCTAGTGAATTATTACCAAATATAGGAAGTCAAGATGTATCGGAATATGTGGAAGGCCCTTATACAGGTCAGACTTCTATTAAAACTTTAAAAAGTTTAAATGTTAAATATTGTTTAATAGGACATCACGAGAAAAGACAATATCTAAATGAAAATGCCGAAAAAATGATAAAGAAGATTGAACTTTGTGTGGAAAATAATATAACTCCAATATATATAGTGGGTGAAAAAGAAAAATGCTCTCTAACTGAGACAACTCAAATAATTGAAAAACAGATATCTGAAGTATTTAATAACTTACATTGTAAATTAAACGAAATCATAATTGCATATGAACCAAGTTGGAGTATTGGGATCAATAAAATAGATGCACAACAAATAAAAAATGTAGTAAGTTCAATTAAATCTTTAGTTAATGATTATTATAATATTTCACCAAAAATAATATATGGTGGAGGTATTAATTCTCAAAATATTTCTGAGCTTAAAAATATAGAAACAATAGATGGATATTTAATTGGCAGTGCTTCTATAGACTATTTTGAAATTGAACATATTTATAGAACTGTCCGAGATAATTAAATATTTTCAGGATATTAATATACCTTATTCAGACTGAATTTTTGTCTTTTTTTCTATTTTATAGTATAATTGATTTAGTGAGTGAGTGATTAAAATGAATGATAACTTGAAAATAGGGGACAAATTAGAAATTCATTGTTATAAACATAATGGCACTCTAGATCGCATTAGTGGGGAAGCAATTATATTAGATATAACAGAGGATTATATAGTTTGTGGAAATGATAAAGTAGAATTAATTGAAAATGATGGTAGAAGCCATAGAACTAAAGAACCAGCGATTTTATTCTTTTATAAAAAAAGATGGTTTAATATTATAGGACAGCTTAAAAAATTCGGTTTGTATTTTTATTGTAATATTGCTACACCATATTTAATTGATGACGGAATTATTAAATATATTGATTACGATTTAGATTTAAAAGTATTTCCTGATGGAGCTTTTAAAATATTAGACAGAAATGAATATAGGTATCATAAAAAAATTATGCATTATCCAGAGGAGATAGATTTAATCATTAAAAGAGAACTATCCAGTTTAATTGAAATGAAAAAAAGAAATGAAAAGCCTTTTCAAAAAGAAATTATTGAAGAATATTATCAAAAATACCAAAAGATAGTTAATAAGTAAGCATTTTTTTAGAATACAGTCATATATTAATAAAGAATGAATTAAAAAATTCATTTTTTTCATTTTTTAGTATTGATTTTTGCTAAAATATGTAATATAATCAAAAACGTGTTGTCAGAATGAACACAAAAATCATAAATTTGAACAGAAAGTGTCAAATATAATATAAAAAAGGAAGTTTTAAAATTTTGAATTATATAAGACTATACGAATATTCTGTTTAAAATTATGTAAAAAAATTGTAATTATGTCAAATTTTAAAAAAGTAAAAAAAATGTCAAAAAAAGTGTTGACAAAAAAATTATAATTTGATATATTACTAATGCACTTTGAAAAAAGGGCAGAAATGATCTTTGAAAACTAAGTAAAATGTCAATTTTGAGTAGCTAGATTAAACTAAAATAAATTTTAATTTTTTTATTGAGAGTTTGATCCTGGCTCAGGATGAACGCTGGCGGCATGCCTAAGACATGCAAGTCGAACGAGGG
>CANQNA010000054.1 GCA_947625005.1 uncultured Bacilli bacterium | reverse complement strand
AAAGGAGTAACTGATAATATTATTTTTGTTTTAAAATATGCAACAACTACAGAAAGTCAAAATGTTGATATGAATAAAAACTTAAGTTTTAGATTTAATATCTCTGATAAGTTAAATTCCTAACTTTTTGTTGATTTTTCTTTATGTTTAGTATATAATGTATAGGAAGTTCATTCTTGGTTAGAAAAACTCCGAATTCTTACGAGGTTTGAACCGATTATTAAATAAAGGAGGAAGAAAATGGCTGTAACAAAAGAAAAGAAAGCTGAATTGGTTAAACAATTTGGTTCATCAGAAAAAGATTCAGGTGCTACAGAAGTTCAAATAGCAATCTTAACAGAAGAAATTAATGATTTAACTGAACATTTAAAAGTTCATATTCATGATTTTCATTCTAAAAGAGGATTACTAATGAAAGTTGGAAAAAGAAGAAAATTATTAGATTATTTAAAGAAAAATAATGTAGTAGCATATCGTGAATTAATTAGAAAATTAAATATAAGAAAGTAGGCACTGGTTTTTTTAGTGTCTTTTTTAATAGGAGGGTTTTTTATGAAATTAAGAGAAATATACATAGGGTTTACTAAAAAAGATGGCAAAGAGAGATGTTTAGCTCGAATTTATAGATATGTAGATAGTGATTTAGGTTTAGTTACATTTACACAATATAAGGATTTAGAAACTCAAGAATTTTTTGATCATAATGAAGTGGATAGTGAATCTTTAATTCCTTTTACTAAAATTTTTAAGCAATATGAAAATAAAAAAAGAATGCGAAAAAGAAAAATAAAAAGTGTTTATAAAGTAGATAGAGATACTTTAATTCCTATTAAAGTTGTATTTTATGGAGATATTTTTAAAATAAATCCAGATCCTAAAATAAAAACAGTTATACCTGATTTAACATTTGATTCAATAGAAAAAGATTTATTATTAAAAAAAGATGAAGAAAATAGTTTTATTGCTTTAAAAGATGAAACTTCTTATATAGAAGGATTAAATACATCGAATGATATTTTGTTAAATAATATAAGACCTGTAGTTTTAAAAGAATCAGAATTATCAAAAAGAAAGTTATTAGAGAAAGCATATAAACAAGATTAATAATTAAGAAGAGTAGGAGATAGAAATGGCTAAAAAAGTATTTAAATTAGATTTTTATGGAAGAAAGATAGTAGTAGAACAAGGAGAAATGGCTAAACAAAGTAATGGAGCAGTATTAGTTCGTTATGGAGATACAGCAGTTTTAAGTGCAAGCGTTATGAGTAATAATACTATTACAGCAGATTTTTTCCCTCTAACTGTAATTTATAATGAAAGACTTTATAGTGTAGGAAAAATTCCTGGAGGATTTATCAAAAGAGAAGGAAGACCTAGTGAAAATGCTACCTTAGCTGCTCGTTTAATTGATCGTCCAATAAGACCAATGTTTGATGAAAATTTCCGTAATGAAGTTCAAGTAATCAATACAGTTTTATCAGTTGATCCTGATAATAGTCCAGAAATGGCTGCACTTTTTGGTTCTAGTTTAAGTTTAGGAATTTCTAATATTCCTTTTGATGGCCCAGTAGCTGGTGTAATAGTGGGAAAAATTGGAAAAGATTTTATTATTAATCCTAATACGGAACAAACTGAAGAGAGTGAACTGCTTTTAACTGTTGCAGGAACAAAAACTGATATTTGTATGATTGAAGCTGGGGGAAAAGAAATTAGTGAAAGTGTTATGATTGATGCTTTAATGTTTGGTCAAAAAGCGATAACAGAACTTTGTGAATTTCAAGATACTATTATAAAAGAAATTGGTACCGAGAAAATGGAAGTAGAACTTGCTAGTATTGATAGTGAAGTAGAAGAAAAAGTAAGAGAAAAAGCGACTAAAGAAATATTAGCAGCAATTCAAATTAAAGATAAATTAGAAAGCTATGCGAAAGTTGAAGAAATTAAAGAAGAAGTCTTAGAAAGTATTTTAGAAGATTATTCTTATATGTCAGAAGAAGACTTATTAAATGTAGAAAAAGATACAAAAAAAGTCTTAAATATGATTGAAGGAGAACAAGTAAGATATTTAATTAATAATAAACATATTCGTCCGGACGGAAGAAAAATGGATGAAATTAGACCACTTAGTGCAATTATTGATGTTTTACCACGTACACATGGTTCAGCTATGTTTACAAGAGGACAAACGCAAGCTCTTGCAACAACTACTTTAGGAGCAATTGGAGAACATCAAATTTTAGATGGTTTAGGTTTAGAAGATACTAAAAGATTTATGCTTCATTATAATTTTCCTGCATTTAGTGTAGGAGAAACTGGAAGATATGGCGCTCCAGGTAGAAGAGAAATTGGTCATGGTGCTTTAGGAGAACGTGCTCTACTTCAAGTAATTCCCACTGAAGAAGAATTTCCTTATACTATTAGAGTAGTTTCTGAAATTTTAGAAAGTAATGGTTCAAGTAGTCAAGCTAGTATTTGTGCTGGATGTTTAAGTTTAATGGCTGCTGGAGTACCAATAAAAGCTCCTGTCGCTGGTATTGCAATGGGACTTATAACCAATGGTAAAAAATATACTATTTTAACTGATATTCAAGGACTAGAAGATCATATGGGAGATATGGACTTTAAAGTTGCAGGAACAAAAAAAGGTATAACTGCTCTACAAATGGATATAAAAATTAAAGGCGTTACGAAATCAATTTTAAAAGAAGCTCTTGCTCAAGCTAAAAAAGCTCGTATGGAAATACTTGAATTAATGGAAAGTATTATAGCAACTCCAAGAGAAGAATTAAGCCCTTATGCTCCAAAAATTAAAACTATTACAATTGATCCTAATAAAATAAAAGATGTAATTGGACGTGGGGGAGAAATGATTACCAAAATCATTTGTGATGCTTCTCATGTTACAAGTGTTAATGATAAAAATGCAGTTAAAGTTGATTTAGAAGATGATGGAAGAGTAATTGTTTATCACACTGATTATGCCATTATAGATAAAACTATTGAAATGATTGAAAATGTTGTAAAAGAAGTAGAAGTTGGTAAAATTTATAATGGAAAAGTAACAAAAGTAGAAGATTTTGGCTGCTTTGTAGAACTATGGGATGGCTGTGAAGGTTTAGTACATGTTTCTCAACTTGCTCATGAAAGAGTAAATAAACCAAGTGATATTGTTTCTGTAGGAGATGAAATTATTGTTAAATCTTTGGGCTATGATAACAGAGGAAGACTTAATTTAAGTAGAAAAGAAGCTTTACCAAAATCAAAAAAGAAAGAAACTAAAGAAGATTAAATTAATTTTCTTTTTTTATAGAATTTTAATAAAATAAATAATAAAAGGAGTTAATAAATGAATACAGTAGTAACTAAATTAAAAGAACAAGCAGATGAACAATATAGACAATTTAATCAAAATATGATTAAAGGTTCTTCTCCCATAATAGGAGTAAGAATTCCTGAATTAAGAAAGATTGCGAAAAAAATTAAGAAAAATAATTATGAAGAATTTATGCAAGAGTATGAAGGAATATATTTTGAAGAAAAATTATTAAAAGGTTTAATAATTGCTAGTGATGCTCAACTATTTCAAAAAAATATTTGGAATTTTATTAAAGAAATAGATTCTTGGTGTTTATGTGATACTTTTTGTACAACCTGTAAGTTTATTAAAGAAGATTTAGATAAATATTTTTCTTATATTGAAAAAATGCTTGAAAGTGATGAAGAATTTACTATAAGATTAGGTTTTGTTTTACTTCTTAATTATTATATTAATGATGAATATGTTGATAAAATAATAACTTATACTCAAAAATATTATCCTTATTATTATGTTAATATGGCAATTTCTTGGCTCTTAAGTGAAATTTATGTAACTTATCCTGAAAAAATAATTAAACTTTTAGAACAAAATACTCTTAATGATTTTATAAAATTAAAAACCATTGAAAAAATAAATGATTCTTATAGAGTAAGTCAAGAAAATAAATTAAAAGTAAATCAAATTAAATAGTTTATTTTCTTTAATCTTTTTTGTATAATTATTTATGGTGATTAAAGTGATTTACTTAGATTATTCTGCAACAACTCCTGTAGATAAAAATGTTTTAGATAGTTTTAATGTTGTAACTTGTGAATATTATGGGAATCCTAATAGTTTACATAGTTTAGGTATGAAGTCTCGGGAACTTTTAAAGAGTGCGAGATCTCAAATATGTGAACTTTTAAATATTAAAGATAACGAACTTATTTTTACAGCTAGTGCAACTATGTCCAATAATATGGCTCTTATAGGCGTTTGTTTAAATAAAAGAAAGCAAGGGAATCATATTATAGTTTCTAAATTAGAACATCCAAGTATTTATGCTATAACTGATTATTTACAAACTTTAGGGTTCAAAATAGAATATGTTGATAATGACTCTGAAGGGGTAATAGATTTAGAAGATTTAAAAAATAAGATAACTGATAAAACAATTTTAGTTTCAATTTGTGGAGTAAATAGTGAAATGGGTATTAGACAACCTTTAAGAACAATTAAACAAGTTATTAATAAAGTCAATAAAAATACTCTTTTACATTCTGATTTAACTCAAGGATTAGGTAAAGTAAAAATTAATTTAAATGATGTAGACCTTGCTACATTTTCTTCTCATAAAATATATGCTCCAAGAGGATTAGGTGTTTTTTATAAAAAAACTGGAGTTAATATAACGCCTCTTTTATATGGATCAACATCTTCTTTAGAAATTGGGACGCCTCCTCTTGCCTTAATTGTTTCATTCGCTAAAGCATTAAGATTAATTTTAAGTGATTTTGAAGAAAAAGAAGAAAGTATTAATGAATGTTTTAACTTATTAGACACCGGATTAAAAAAATATAAAAATATCAAAATTAATCATACTAAATATTGTTTAAAACATTTCTATAATATTAGTTTAATGAGCATTAAAAGTGAAACTTTTATTCATGCTTTAGAAAAACATAATGTTTTTATATCTAGTACAACAGCCTGTAGTAGTGGTAATATTAGTTCTACAATAATGGCCATTTATAATGACGAAATACGAGCAAGTTCTACTATTCGTATTAGTTTATCGCATCTTACTACTAAAAAAGAAATAACGGAATTTTTAAAAATATTTGAAGAAGAATATGAAAATTTAAATTCTTTAAATTAGGGGGTATTTTATGCAAAAAGTTATAATAATCAAATATGGAGAATTATCTACCAAAAAAGATAATATTAACTTTTTTTTAAGTTGTTTAAAAGATAATATTAATAATGCTTTAAAAGATGAAGATATAAAATTAAAATATGATAGAGGAAGAATGTTTATCTTTAGTGATGAAGAAAAATATGAAAATATTTTAAATATTATAAAAAATATTTTTGGTATTCATGAAATAAATATTGGTTATGAAATAGAGGGAAATAATCTAGAAGACATAACTCATTCTTTAAAAGAAGTAATTAAAGATCTAAAATTTCAAACATTTAAAATTGAGACTAAAAGAAGTTATAAAAATTATCCTTTAAATAGTATGGAAATAAGTAAAAAATTAGGTGGAGAAGTTTTAAAAAATAAAGATAATGTTAAAGTAGACGTGCATAATCCAGAAATTATTTTTAATATAGAAGTAAGAAATAATAAATCTTATATATATTATAAAGGTATTAAAGGTTTAGGAGGATATCCTGTGTCTTCTTTAGGTAAAGGAATGCTGATGTTAAGTGGAGGAATAGATTCTCCAGTTGCCGGTTTTCTTTCTATGAAAAGAGGAGTAAAATTAGAAGCTGTATATTTTGAAAGTCCACCTCATACTAGTATTGATGCCTTAAATAAAGTAAAAGATTTAGCGAGTATTATTGGAAAATATCAAGGTACTTTAAAATTACATGTGATAAATTTTACAGAAATTCAGGAAACAATATATAAAACTATTGCTCATGATTATTTAATTACTATTATGAGAAGAATGATGTATCGAATAGCAGAAAAGTTAGCTCGAAGAAATAATTGTAAAATTCTTATTAATGGAGAAAGTATAGGACAAGTTGCTAGTCAAACTTTAACTAGTATGAATGTTATTAATGAAGTAGTTAAAATGCCTGTAATTAGACCTGTTGCCTGTTTAGATAAATTAGAAATTATTGATTTAGCTAAAAAAATAGATACTTATGAGACAAGCATTTTACCTTTTGAAGATTGTTGTACTATTTTTGTTCCTGGTCATCCTGTAATTAATCCAACAATTGATAAATGTCTAGAATACGAAAAATTAATAAATTATGAAGAACTAATAAATAAAGCAATAAAAGAAGAAACTATTATTAAAATAGGAGAAAAAAATACAGAGTTTAAAGATATACTTTAGTATTTTTTTTTTTATATTTTCCATAATAATAATGGTGAGGTTATGAACGAAAGATATGAATATAAAGCAAATGAAATAGAATCTTCAAATTATGGATATAGACATATTATAAATGAATATGGGACTAATTTAGGAAGTAGTAGAAGACAAAATAATGATATATTTGATGAAGCTTTAAGATTAAAACATTTAAGAAATCCAGAGAAAAAATCCTAAAAGATTAGCAAATATTTTTATTAGTAGTTAAAAATAATTAAATTGAACAAAAATATATTTACAAAATAAAATTAACTTTCATTGTTTTTTATCTCTTTTTTTTGTATAATCTTAAAGAGGAGAGATGATATGAAAATATTAAGTGTAAATGCAGGTTCAAGTTCATTAAAATTTACTTTATTTGAAATGCCTGAAGGAAAAGAATTAATAGGGGGTTATTTTGAAAAAATTGGATTAAGTGATTCTTTTTATTCTATCAAAGTTAATGGAGAAAAAATAAAAAAGAGTACTTTAATTAAAGATCATAAAGAAGCAGTAAATGTTTTAGTTAATGAATTAATTGAAAATAAAATAATTAAAGATTTAAATGAATTAGATGGAGTAGGTCATAGATTAGTTCATGGAGGAGATAAATTTAGCCAAAGTGTTATTATAAATGATGAAGTAATTAAAGCAGTTGAAGAATGTATTCCACTTGCTCCCCTTCATAATCCAGCTAATCTAATTGGAGTTAATGCTTTTAGAGAAAGTCTAAAAGATACTCCTAATGTTGGTGTATTTGATACAGCATTCCATCAAACTATTCCGGAAATTAATTATTTATATCCTACACCATATTCTTGGTATAAAGATTATAAGATTAGAAAATATGGCTTTCATGGAACAAGTCATAAATTTATTACCAAAACAATGCAAGATAAATTAGGAAAAGAAGATATTAATTTAATTATATGTCATGTTGGTAGTGGAGGAAGTTTATGTTGTGTTAAAAATGGTCAAAGTTATGATACAACTATGGGATTTAGTCCAAATTCTGGTATTATGATGGGTACAAGAACAGGAGATATTGATTATTCTATAATTAATTATTATATAAATCAAACTAACTCTACTTTAGATAAAGTTGATACAATTTTAAATAAAGAAAGTGGCTTACTTGGTGTAAGTGAAGTATCTAGTGATTGTCGTGATATCGAAGATGCAATTAAAAATGGCAATGAACAAGCTAAATTAGCTTATAATATGTATGTAGATAAAGTTGTTTCTTATATTGCTAAATATTATGTAGAATTAGAAGGTAAAGTAGATGCTTTAGTATTTACTGCCGGTGTTGGAGAAAATGGTATACCATTTAGAAAACAAGTTGTCGAAAAATTAGCATGTCTAGGATTAACTTTAAATAATGAAATAAATGATAATATTGCTAGCTATAAAAAAGAAAGTGAAGGAATTATTAGTACTGAAGAATCTTCAATACCTGTTATGGTAGTTCCTACAAACGAAGAATTAATGATTGCTCTTGATACTTATGATTTAATTAAATAGGAGGATGTTTTGACTAATCTATTTAAGAAAATTTATAAAAAAATTAAGGAGTACGATGAAATTGTTATAGCAAGACATATAGGACCAGATCCTGATGCTATTGCTAGTCAAATTGCTCTTAGAGATTCAATTAAATTAACATTTCCTAATAAGCAGGTTTATGCTGTAGGAACAAGTGTTTCTAAATTTAAATATTATGGTTCTTTAGATAAATTAGAAGAAAACAATTTAACAAAACCTCTTTTAATTATTTTAGATGTTCCAAATATTATTAGAATTGATGGAGTAACTTTTGATAAATACAAAGAAGTTATTAAAATAGATCATCATCCTTTTGAAGATAAAACTGGAGAACTTGAACTTATTGATGTAGAAAGTAGTAGTACTTGTCAATTAATAATTGAATTAATTTTATCAACTAATTTAAAAATGAATAAAAATATTGCAGAAAATTTATTTTTAGGAGTAGTTTCTGATAGTGATAGATTCTTATTTTCTTATACATCAAGTAAAACTTTAAAATTAGTTGCCTATTTAATGGACTATTATAAATTAGATTTAAGAACTTTATATGATAAATTATATGAACGCCCTTTAAATGAAGTTAGATTTCAAGGTTTTATTGCCCAAAATTTAAATATCACTGATAATGGTTTTGCGTATATTGAACTTCCACCGGAAGTAATAAAAGAATATAATGTTGATTCTTCTACTGCCTCTAATATGATTAATAATTTTAATTATGTTAAAGAATTTTATGCTTGGGCCTTTTCTACCTATGATGAGAAAAAAGAAATATATAAGTTAAATATTAGAAGCAGAGGTCCTATAATTAATGATATTGCTAGTAAATATAATGGTGGCGGGCATAAATATGCTAGTGGAGCCCGTATTAAAGAAGAAGCAGATGT
>CANQNA010000053.1 GCA_947625005.1 uncultured Bacilli bacterium | reverse complement strand
GATTATGGAACAAGTTATTATTTTAGAGGAAGTGTAGAGAATAATTATGTAAACTATTCAGGAATGTGTTGGAGGATCGTGCGAGTACAAGGAGATGGAAATATAAAGATAGTGTTGGCAAATGCAAATGGAGAATGTAATAATACATCAGAAAGTTCAGGATACATACATAATAATGGAAGTACAGTAACTAACGTAAAATTCAAATCCTCTATGGACAATATAGAATCTGCAAGATATACAGAAAGTGATATAAAAAATACAGTAGATACTTGGTATAAAGATAAAATTCAAAATGGAAATGACAAAATAGTAGTAAACGCAGAATGGTGTCAAGACATGAGTGTAAATAAAGTTGATACATCTGTATATTTTGGAGCATATGGAAGACTATATTCAGTATCAACTGCAAAACCAAGTTTAAAGTGTGATTTCAATTCACAAGTACAAGCATACCAATGTCCAAATTGTAAAGCAGAAAAGTTCAATGCAAAGGTAGGATTATTAACAGCAGATGAGGTAGCATATGCAGGAGCTATATATAATAGTAGTAATAATACTTATTATTTATATAAAGAAGCAAGTAGTAATTGGTATTGGCTTTTGTCGCCTAACGTCTTCTACTTATCAGATAGCTACCCGGGCGTGTTCGTCGTGACCATTAATGGTTATTTGGACGACGACGACGTCGACGCGCCTGATAATGCTGTTCGTCCTGCAGTAGTTCTATCATCAACTGTAACAATAAGTGAAGGAAATGGAACGCAAACAAATCCTTATAAGGTAAATTAAAAATAGAGGGAGGGTTAAAATCTCCCTTTTTAAATGTTTAAATTTAATGTATAATATATATATCAAGTATATTAGAAACGAGATGGAGTAATGAAAAAAATAATTTTAGTTGATGGTAATAATTTAATGTTTAGAAGTTATTATGCTACAGTATATTCAGGATCTATAATGAGAAATAGTAAGGGATTACCTACAAATGCTTTATATGGATTTGTTTCCATGATAAATAAAATAATTGAAGAAGAAAAACCTAAATATATGGCTGTCGCTTTTGATATTGGAAAAAACTTTCGTCATGAGAAGTATGAACAATACAAAGCTGGGAGAAGTGAAACACCTGAAGATTTAAAAGTCCAAATGCCTATTGCTCGAACACTTTTATCTGCTATGGGTATTAAATATTATGAAAAAGAAAATTATGAAGCTGATGATATAATTGGTACTTTAGCTAAAAGAGCGAATGATGATAAAGATTATTATGCTACTATTGTATCTAGTGATAGAGATTTATTGCAACTTATTGACAAACAAGTTGAAGTTAAGTTATTAAAACAAAAAGGCTATATTAGATATAATGAAGAGACTTTTAAACAGGATTATGGAATTGATCCTATTAGAATTATTGATTTAAAAGGTTTATCTGGGGATGCATCTGATAATATTCCTGGAGTTAAAGGAATTGGAGAAAAAACTGCTTTAAAACTTTTACAAGAGTATGATACTGTAGAAAATATTTATGCTAATATTGATAATATAAAAGGTAAACTTCAAGAAAAGTTAATAGAAGGAAAAGATAGTGCCTTTTTTTCCAAAGAGGTTGCAACTATTTATCGAGAAGTAGAAATTGATGATAATTTAAATAGTATGGTTTATAGTGGAGCAAATGAAGATGAATTAACTAAAATATATGAGGAGTTAGAATTTTATTCTTTTATTAAATCTTTTAAGAAAAAGATTATAACTACTAATAGTGAATATAAAATTTTAAACACTGTAGAAGAAATAAATAAAGATGGTGCTGTAAGTTATTATATTGAGTGTGATAAAGAAAATTATCATTCAGCTAATATACTGGGAATGGGTTTATATGATGGAAATAATTGTTTTTATATTGATGCTTCTTTAATTAAACCTGTAATGAATTATTTAAGTGATACCATAAAATATACTTTTGATTTAAAGAAAAATATTGTTTTGTTAAAAGATAATTTAGATAATACTGTATATGATACTATGATAGCTGCTTATCTTTTAAATTATAATTTTAAAGATGATTTAGCATATCTTTTAAATAATGATGGAATAAGTGTCGCTTTCTTTGATCAAATCATAAAACATCATCAAGATATTAAAAGTGAAGTAACTATAAAGGCTAAATATATTTATGATACAAAAGATGAATATTTAAAAAAAATTCAAATGGAAGATATGGATGTTTTATTTAATGAAATAGAGATGCCTTTAGTTAGAATTTTAGCAGATATGGAACTTACAGGAGTTAAAATAAATCCATTAATATTAGATAAAATGAAAATTGAAACTAAAGATAAAATTAGTTCATTAGAAAAAGAAATATATGAATATGCTGGAGAAGAGTTTAAAATTTCTTCCCCTAGACAATTAGGGTATATTTTATTTGAAAAGTTAGGATTGCCTCATGGAAGAAAGAATGCAAGTGGTTATAGTACAGAGGCTAGTATTTTAGAAAAAATTGTAGGAATTCATCCTATTGTAGAAAAAATCTTACAGTATCGAAATTTAACTAAAATTTATAATACTTATATCATTGGTCTAAAAAATTATTTAACTAGTGATAATAGAATTCATACTATTTATAAGCAAACTCTAACTCGAACTGGAAGACTTTCTAGTGTTGAACCTAACTTACAAAATATTCCAACTAGAGATGAAGATGGAAAAAAAATAAAAGAGGCTTTTATTCCCACTAATGATTTATTTCTAAGTTGTGATTATTCGCAAATTGAATTAAGAGTTCTTGCTCATATTTCTGGAAGTGAAGATTTAATACAAGCATTCATTGATGATGTGGATATTCATACTAAAGTCGCTAGTGATATTTTTGGAGTAAAAGAAGAAGAAGTAACACCTAATATGAGAAGATGTGCTAAAGCCGTTATTTTTGGTATAGTTTATGGAATAAGTGGTTTTGGTTTAGGAGAAAATATTGGTATTTCTTCTAAAGAAGCCAAAAAATTTATTGAAAAGTATTATGAACTTTATCCTGGAGTAAAAAATTATATGGATAATATTATTAAAGAGGCCCATGAAAAAGGTTTTGTTAGAACTCTATTTAAACGTAAAAGAGTAATTGAGGAATTAAATAGTAAAATGTACAATATTAGGGCAAGTGGAGAGAGAATTGCTCTTAATACACCAATTCAAGGAACCGCTGCTGATATTATTAAAAAAGCTATGGTGGAAATAGATCGAAAGTTTAAAAAATTTAATATAAAAAGTAAAATGATTTTACAAGTGCATGATGAATTAATTTTTGATTTATATGAAGAAGAAAAAGATCTTGTCAAAAAGATTGTTAAAGAAACCATGGAACAAGTTATTGAATTAAAAGTTCCTTTAAAAGTTAGTGCAGATTTTGGTAGTACATGGTTAGATACAAAATAGGAGGTAGTTATGCCAGAAATTGCAGAAGTTACAACAGTTGCAAATACTTTAAAAAAACAAGTATTAAATAAAAAAATAATTGATGTAATAGTGAATTATTCTAATATGTTGGAATGTAGTGAAGATTACTTTAAAAAATGTTTGATTGGAAATGAAATTAAAGATATTAAAAATAAAGGAAAATGGTTAATATTTTATTTAAATGATTACTGTTTATTGAGTCATTTAAGGATGGAAGGTAAATATTTTATTAAAAACCATGATGATGAAGTTTTAAAGCATGAACATATTATTATTAAATTTGCTGATTTTGATTTACGTTATCATGATGTTAGAAAATTTGGAAAAATGAATGTCATTCCTTTAAAAAAAATAGATACTATAGAGTGTCTTGCTAAATTAGGACCGGAACCTTTTGATAAAAATTTAACTAAAGAGTATTTATTTAATTGTATCCATAAAAGAAAAAACGCGATTAAAACTTTATTATTAGACCAAACTATTATTAATGGACTTGGTAATATTTATGCTAATGAAGTTTTATATGAAGCTGGAATTGATCCTAGTAGATTAGGTTCTACAATAAAATTAGCAGAGTGCGAGAAAATAATTGAAGCTAGTAGAAAAATAATTGATAAAGCGATTTTAATGGGTGGTACTACTATAAAAAGTTATACTTCTTCTTTAGGAGTAACTGGTCAGTATCAAAAATATTTAAAAGTTCATAAAAAAGAAAATGAAAAATGTCTTAAATGTAATACACCAATAAAAAAAATAAAATTAAATGGAAGAAGTACATACTATTGTCCAAAATGTCAAAAATAAATATACTTTATAAAAAAAATATGTTATACTCATAATAGTAGAGAGGTGCAATATGAATAATAAGAGTAAAATAATTATTTCTCTAAGTTTACTAGGATTATTTATAGCAACAATTTTTGGGATAACTTATGCTTATCTAGGAGTTATGGTTAAAGGAAATGAATCTCCAAATCCATCTCTTAATTTGAATACAGGATATTTGTCAATTAAATATGAAGATGGAAGTGAATCATTAAACACGACAGGAAAAACTATTGTTGGAGGAGCAACGTTTACAAAAACATTTACAGTAGAAAATACTGGAGTTGACACTGCTTTTTATAGTATTTCTTTTAAAGATGTAGTTAATCCTTTTGAACGTACTCAAGATTGGACATATGAATTAAGAGATGAAGATACTTTAATTAGTAGTGGAATAGTTCCTACTAGTGATGAAGTAATGGTAAGTGCTAAAGCTTTACAACAAAATACTGTGGATAAATTAACTTTAGTTCTTACTTATGCAAAAACAGAAGAAAATCAAATTGTTGATATGAATAAAACTTTAGAACTTAATATTGCAGTTAGTCAAGGTATAAGTAGTTTTGATATGGCTATGGATGGAACATTGTTATATTCTATAAAGAAAAACGATTTGACAAATCCTAGTAATATAATTGTTATATCTCCAGATAAATATAGATTAGCTAGTGCAGAAGATAATTATGGAACAAGTTATTATTATACAGGTGAAGTTACTAAAAACTATGTAAATTATTCAGGAATGTGTTTTAGAATAGTGAGAATATTAGGTAATGGTAATATAAAATTAGTTTTGGCAGATGAAAATCATGAATGTAACAGTGCTGATTATAACAGTACTGTTAATAGTGCTTTTATAAATAATGGTCAAACAAGTCTTTATAATCCTAATGCTAGTACAGAAGAGACTTTAAAAATAGAAAATAGTAATATAAAGAATATATTAAATAGTTGGTTATCTAGTAAGATTACTGATGGAAGTAAGTTAGTAAACACAGAATGGTGTGAAGATTTAACTATTGCAGAAACAGCAGAAGATGGTTCAAGATATGGCGCTTATAAAAGATTAAGTAATGATAAAAAGCCAACATATAAATGTAATTCAGTTGAGTATCAAAGTAATATTGGTTTGTTAACAGCAGATGAAGTAGCATTTGCAAGTAATATAGGAAATAGTACTTATTTATTAGATAATGCTAAAGGTAATTATTGGACTATGACACCATATTCTTTTACAAGTTCAATTGCCAATATGTGGGGAGTAAATGAAACAGGTACTTTAACTAACTTAGGAAGTGTTTCTAGAGAAGATGTTTATCTTCGTCCAGCGATTGTTTTAAATAAAGATATTAAAATAGAAGATGGAGTAGGAACAAGAACTAATCCATATATAATAAATTAATCAAGAAACAAAGGTTGGTGAGATAATGACAAATAAAGATGAAAAAAAAGATTCTAAATTATTTATTGGAATGAGTATTAGTGTAATATTAATAATAATTATTTTAGTATTTGGAATAACTTATTCTTATTTTACTTCTTCAATAATAGGTTCAGGAACAGAAGATAATAAGAAAGCAAAAGTGTCAACAGCAACTTTGGCAGTACAATATATTGATGGAAGTTCTACAATAACTTTTGATGAAAAGATGGGACCTGGAGATACTATTACAAAGGAATTTAGTGTACAAAATAAAGGAACAGGGGTAGGTTATTATACTATTGTATTAAAAGATATAACTAATAATTTTAGTAGAAAGCAAGATATAAAATATACTTTAGCTAGAAAAAATAATACATCTACAACAACTGTCATTTCGGGTTCAACAACGGGAACACAATTTCCGTCTACAGGGTCTTCTACTATAGCTCAAAATGAACAAGTTGCAGTAGGTGCTACAAATACGTATATTTTAACAGTAACATATGTTAATGAGCAAAATACGGATCAAAGTACAGATATGGGTAAAACACTTTCAGCTAAAATAGATATTACAGAATCTGCACAGGAGCCAACATCTCATAGATAAAGATGGTATTTAACCATTTTTTTATTTGTCCAATTACAATGTTAAATTTACTATAAATTTGTTTTATGTTATAATCTTTTTGGTGATTATTATGCTTGAAATAAAAGATTTAACAGTTAATGTTGGAGATAAAGAAATATTAAATAATTTTTATTTAACAATAAATCCAGGAGAAACTCATGTTTTAATGGGAATAAATGGTGTAGGTAAAAGTACTATATGTAAAGTTATTATGGGTGATAAAAATTATGAAGTAAAAAAGGGAAGTTGTAAATATAATAATCAAGATATTTTTTCTTTATCTACTACCGAAAGAGCTCGCTTAGGTATTTATTTAGTTAGTCAAAGTCCTATTGAAATAGAAGGAGTATCTAACAGTGAAGTTTTAAGAACTGCTTTAGGAGAAAAAACAGGAAAACAAGTAGATATTTTTGAATTTAATAAAAAAGTAAAGCAGGCTTGTGAAATATTACATATAGATAAAAGTTTTATTCATAGAGGAGTAAACGAAGGAATGAGTGGAGGAGAAAGAAAAAAGAATGAACTTCTTCATTTGTTCTTACTTGAACCAACATTAATTATTTTAGATGAACTTGATTCAGGTTTAGATGTTGATAGTCTAAAAGATTTAAGTGAAGCTTTAAAACAATATTTAGAAACCCATAAAGAGGCATCTTTATTAATAATTACCCATCATACTTCTATATTAGAATATTTAAAACCTGATAAAGTTCATTTATTAAGTGATGGTAAAATAATTATAAGTGGTGATTATAACTTAGCTTTAGAAATTGAAAATAAAGGATTTAGTTCTATTTTAGGACAAATAAAGTAAGATAAAAAAGTTATAGGGAATAGAATAATATGGAAACAAAAAATTTATTGAATGAATTGATAGATTTAAGTAAAACTGAAGCTAGGGATTTAATTATTAATGGAGAAGGAATAGTAGAAATAAATCTTCTAAATAAAGTATTTGATAGTTTAATTATTAATGTTAAAAATAATTCTTCTATAATAATTAATGATTTTAATCAAGATAGTTTAATGAAGAGCAAAATAACTTTTAATGTTGAAGATAATAGTACTTTAATATATAATTTAGCCAATAAAGTAAGAACTAATTATGATTTAGAAATATATTTAAATTTTAATGGTTCTAACAGTATAATAAAAACTAATATTCATTCTTTAGTAAGTGGAAAAGAAAATATTAAAGTAGTTGGTAGTGTTGGAAAAAATAAGACCAATAATGAAATGCTAGAGAATATTAAAGTTATTTTAGAAGATAGTGGTGCATCTATAGTAAAACCTGATATGCTTATTGATAATAATTTAGTAGAAGCAAATCATAAAGTAGCAATTAGTAGTGTATCAGAAGAATATTTATTTTATTTAGAAAGTAAAGGTATTAGTAAAGAAGAAAGTGAAAGAATAATTAAAAAAAGTTTTTTATTAAGTAATATAAGTAATGAAGAGTTAAAAGAAAAAATTGAAAAATTTATATAGGAGGTGAAACATGGACGTTAGAGGCGATTTTCCTATGCTTAAACAAGATATTATTTATCTAGATAATGGAGCAACTACCTTTAAACCTAAAGTAGTAATTGATGCCATTAATGAATATAATTCCCAATATACTGCTAATGCGCATAGAGGTGATTATTCTTTAAGTTTTAAAGTAGATATGGAATATGAAGGAGCTCGTAATAAGGTAGCTAAATTTATTAATGCTGAAAGAGAAGAAATAGTTTTCACTAGTGGTTCAACAGAAAGTTTAAATATTATTGCTCGTGGTTTTTTTGAAAATTTATTAGAACCTGGAGACGAAATACTTTTAACCAAAAGTGAACATGCCAGTAATGTACTTCCTTGGTTTAGATTAGCAAAAAAAATAGGAGTTAAAGTAAATTTTATTGATTTAGATGATACCTTACATGTAACATTAGAAAATGTTAAAAATGCCATTACACCTAACACTAAAGTAATATCAATTGCTAGTGTAACTAATGTTGTTGGAGACGAAAGACCAATGGAAGAAATTATTAAACTAGCGCACTCTCAAGATATATTTGTAGTAGTTGATGGGTCTCAAAGTGTTCCTCATAAAAAAACTGATGTTAAAAAAATGGATGCTGATTTTTTAGTCTTTAGTGGTCATAAAATGTGTGGACCTACAGGAATAGGAGTTTTATATGGTAAAAAAGAATTACTTAATTCAGTAGAACCTTTAAATTTAGGAGGAGGTATGAATGAATCATTTGATTCTGAAGAAGAAGTATTTTTAAAAGAACTTCCTCATAGATTAGAAGCTGGGACTCCTAATATTAGTGGAGCAATTGGTTTAGGTGCTGCTATTGATTATTTAGAAAGTATTGGTATGGATAATATTGAAGCTTATGAAAAACATTTAAAGAGTTATTTAATTGATAAATTAATTAAAATACCATTTATTGATATTTTAAATTTAGAAAGTGATAGTGGTATAGTCGCTTTCAATCTAGATGGTATTTTTAGTCAAGATGTAGCATTTTATTTAAATAAATATAATGTTTGTGTTAGAGCAGGTAATCATTGTGC
>CANQNA010000052.1 GCA_947625005.1 uncultured Bacilli bacterium | reverse complement strand
AAACTTGAAAAATTCATTGCTTTTTGGTATTTTTTTTGATAAAATCTATTATGTATTTAAGGAAGGAGCGAATTTATGCCTAATATTAAGAGTTCAAAAAAGTCTGTAAAAACTGATGCTTTACAAACTATTCAAAACAATACTTATACAGCAAAAGTAAAAAACTCTATTAAAAAATGTGAAAAAGCTATTAAGGACAAAAACCAAGAGCTTGCAGAATCTACTTTAAAAACTGTAATTGCTAATATTGATAAAGCTTGCTCTAAAGGATTAATCAAAAAAAATACATGTGCTAGACAAAAATCTAGATTAAATAAAAAAGTTAAAGAAATGGCTAACTAAGCATTTCTTTTTTTTTCTTTATTTGATATTATTATAATGGTGGTAAAATGAAAAAAATAATAAACATTATTTGTTGCCTAGGAGTAATTGGATTACTTATCTATTATATAGACCCTATTACAACAAAACTTGCTAGTATCTTATCAGGAGAACAAAAAGTAATAATTAATAAAGAAAATGAATTTGCAAAGAAAAATAGTTATAAATACGTGCAATTAACTAATGATTTTGTTCCATATAGTTATACAGATTTATTAAATATATATTATACTGTTTTAAATAATGGAACAGAAACTTTTACCTTTTATTGTCCTCAAGAATATACTGATTGTTTAGATGATGTTAGTTCTATTAGTAAAGATGATAATATTCTAACTCATATTGCTTCTTTTGTTCATCCTTTTAATAATTTTCAAGGTTTAAAAGTTAAAAGAAATTCTACAGGAGAAGTTACAATAAGCATTACTCATCTTTACACAGAAGAAGAAATTGAAAAAGTTAGTGCCGAAATTGACAGAATAATTAAGGAAATCATTACACCTGATATGGATGATTATACTAAAATTAAAACTTTCCATGATTATATTATAAATAATACTAAATATGATAGTAATTTTGACTCTAACTCACCAAACAATGACTCATCAAAAGCGACAGGATTATTATTTAATCATTTATCAGTTTGTGGAGGATATGCTGATGTTATGGCTATTTTCTTATCAAAAATAAACATTAATAATTTCAAAGTAGCCTCAGATAGTCATGTATGGAATGCAGTATACTTAAATAATGAATGGCTTCATATTGATTTAACTTGGGATGATCCAGTTATTCTTGATAGCGAAGAAAATACTCTACTCCATAAATTTTTCTTAATAAATACTGAGGCTTTAAAAGCTTTTGAAACCGGAAATCATAATTTTGATACTACAATCTATCAAGAAGTTGCGTAAACCATTCCGGTTTATTTTTTTTGTAATAATCATATAATATTTTTAAAATAGAAACTACTGGAGTTGAAATAAGCATTCCTACTATTCCTAAAAAATGACTAAAAATAATTAATCCCATAATAATAAAAATTGGACTTAATTTTAATGATTTGCTCATAATATATGGTTGAATAAAACTTCCTTCAATAATTTGTAATCCTACTACAATTGCTAAAATGATAATCCCCATTTTACTCGATAAAGAAAATCCTACTAATACTGCGGGAATCCCTCCAATATAAGGGCCAATATAAGGAATTACATTAGTAAGTGCAACTAAAAAGGCAAAAAGTAAAAAAGATGGTAGTTTAGCAAATCCAAAAGCAATACTAGCCATAATAAATAAAATAAACATATCTATAAAAGTCCCTTTAACATAAATTCTTAAATTTTTATTAATTTTATTTAATAATTTATTAGGAATAAAAGTTAAAAATTTATCATTTATTTTAATATTATTGACTGATAGAAAAAAACTAATTATAAAACTATAAATTATAGTAGCACAAGAATTAAAAATACTTTTAAAAGAATTATTTAAAGTACCCATTAAATTACTACTTAATTCTTTATTTAAAACTAAAGATTTGAGTTTACTTAAATACTTGTTATTATTAATAAAATCTACTAAAGAAGGAAGAAGATTGTTTAAGTCTTTCATAATTCGAGGAATTAAAGTTACACCTATTACAATAATTAAACCAATTAGAAAAACATAAATAATAATATTACCAAATACTCTATTTATCCCTCTTTTTTTTAACCATTCTATTACTGGTCTAATAATCCAAGCTAAAACGTAGCCAAAAAATAATGGACTTATTAAGTTTAATAAAGTAAGACAAAAACCAGTAATTTTACATAGTTTTACAATTACTAAAAGCAACAAAATATTTAATAAAATAATCAATAATTTTTTCTCACTTAAGCATTTCATATTACTAGTATGCTTCTCTTATTTTATTTTATAATTTTTTTTACAAAACTATTATTTTATGATAGTATTATTATGATAGGAGAAAACATATGAACATCAGTATAAAAATAACTAAAGATAGTATAACTTTTTCTTTAATAAAAAAAGAAACTGCTGATATTAATAAAACAAGTGTAATAGATACTAAAAAATTAGTTTTTACTGCAGATTATATTGAAAATAACTTAGAATTAATTAGAAGTTTTATAAACGTTATTATATTGAAAAATAATGTAACTACAGCAAAAATTAATGATAAAGCAATAATAAGTACATCATTAAAATTAATAAATACCATCCCTTCTATTACTAAATTAATTATTACTCCTGATGCTCCTTTAACTTACGATAACTTTTTAAATCTATTAGATAATAAGTCTTTAGAATATTTAAGTTGTTTTTCTATTCCTAAATTCTTATTAACAAGACTTGATATGAATAAGAATTTAAAAATAGAAATGCGTAGTGAATTATTTTTTATTAGCAATTTTATGTCAACTAATAAATTATATAAGTATAGTGATATTTATTATAAAAAATCTATTGAAATTATCAATGATTTTACTGATGATGATATAAATGATTTTAAAACTTTTATGAGCATTAATCACTACTTAAAAACTATTCACTTAAAAAAATATTCTAATAATTTATTTAATATTTTAATTGATACAATTATAGAAAATAGAAAAGAAAATATTAAATTTATTTTTTATGAAGAAAATAATGACATAGATGTAATTTTAAATTCTGTAACTTATTTAAAAAAAGTCTACGAAGAATATTTTAAAGATTTTAATATAAGCTTTGATATTGTTTACTCTTCTTCTTATAAAAAAAGAAATATTTTTAAGCAATTAAATCTTAATGTTATTAAAATTACTTCCTTTTTAGCGATTATTTTATTAATATTTTTTATGATTGCAGAAAAAATACAGAATGAAAAAGATTCTAATAATATTCTTGATATAAATAAACAAATAACAGATATTTTAGAAGATGTTGAATACACAAGTATTGATGATCAAGAACGAGATATTGAATATATTGAAGCTGATGGAGAAACTACTACAAAAAAAGCAAGTGGTGGCGGTTATATTAGTAGTTATTATACAAATTATGAACAAGTATTTGAAAAATTATTATCTATTAATTCTGATACAGTTGGTTGGTTAACTGTTAATAATACTAAAATTAATTATCCGGTAGTTAAAGCTAGTGATAACGACTACTATTTAAAAAGAGATTATAATAAAAATAAAAATATTATGGGTTGGATTTATATGGATTATCGTAATAGTATTAATGTTTTAAGTCAAAATACTATTATTTATGGACATAATATTAATGGTGGATTAATGTTTGGAAGCCTAAGATATACTTTAAATGAATCATGGTATAAAAAAAGTACTAATCAAATTATTACTTTTAATACTTTAAATAAAAATATGAAATGGCAAATATTTTCTATTTATAAAATTGGAGTTACTAATGATTATTTATATGCTAATTTTAATACAGATAAAGAATATCAACAATTTATTGACAAAATAAAAGAACGAAGTATTTACGATTTTAAAGTTAATGTTTCTCCTAAAGATTATATTTTAACTCTTTCTACTTGTCATGGAACAGGAAAACAACGATTAGTTGTTCATGCTAAATTAATTACAACAGATAAAGATGAGGCTTAAGCCTTTTTTTCTTTAAATAATTTTGATAAAGCTTTTAAAGTCTTTTTTAATCCTTTATTAAGTACGGTATCTATTCCATCACTTATTTTTAGTCCAATATTAGAAAAATTATTATCATAATCTTTATTAGTATCGGAAAAATAATTCTCAATATCTATATAACGTCCTTCGCTAACATCTTTTTCGAATTGTTCTTTTTTCTCTTCTGTCAAAATCATTCTATTTCTTGTTGAATCATAATAACCTACTCCATTCATAAAATACAAAGAAACAAAAATTATAAATAATATAATAAGAATTATGAACCACCAATTTGTTTTTTTCTTTTCCTCCTCCATATTAAGCCTCCAAATATTGCTTTATAACTTTTGCAAAAACTTCTAAAGTATTTTCTATTTCTTCTAATGTATTTTCTGGCCCTCCTAACTCTAAAAGTATTACATTTGAACTAAAATCCTGATTATAAACACTAGATCTAGTAAAAATTCCTCTAGTTATAGAAGGATCAAATTCTTGAAAATACTTATTAAGCTTATTAGCAAGAGCTAAATTCAAATTATAAGTATCATAATTAGTTCCTACCACAAACATTACTTTAGCATATGTTTTGTTATTTATTGTAGTTGTCGTAATATCTCTAGTTTGAGAATCTCTATGTAAGTCAATATATAAATTAACTTTTTCTTCAAATGTTTCTAAAAATTTTCTACTAATTTTATAACTTTGATTATAATTAAAACCATATTTATTCAAATATTCTTTAATACTTCTTTCTTCGACATAAGCATCTATATTATAAGCATCTAATTTTGTTTTTAAAATATTGGCTGCTGTATAAACAGTTAAATCTATATTATAATTAGCTAAATTCCCAGCATCATATTCCTCTGTTTGATGAGTATTATAAATATATACCTGATATAATTTATTTTCTTTAAAAGTAGTTTTATCTTCCTCTTTCTTTTTTTCTATTTTAATTAAATTATTAAAATTTAAAGCAGTATCTAAAATAATTTCGGGGTCACTTAAATCTATTAATTTAATACTGTCTTTAGTAAATTTATTTTGCGAAGTATTTAATAAATATTTAACTAAGATACTATCTTCTACTTTATTATTAAATTTACTAATTAAAAAATTAAGAATTAAAACCACTCCGAAAATTAAAATTAGTAATTTAATCATTCCTCTTTTATTTTTTCTTTTAGAAATGAATCTTTTTCCCATAGTATCACCTATTCTAATTTTATAAAAACAAAGTTAAAAAAATTGTTAGATTTTAGGGAAAAAGAAAAAATAATAAGAATTTTACACTTTATTTGAAAGGGAAAAAAATTCAACAAAAAAAATTAGTCAAAAACTAATCTCTTTTAATAATTAAAATATTAATATCTTTCCTTTATAATACTTTTACTACAATAATATGTAATCAAGAAATATCCTCCATAGATAATTACAAGGAAAATAGCAGTTGTAATAATTGATGGTAATAACTGTTCATTACCAAATACTTCTAATATTTTAACAGCAAATATTATACCAAAAATAGAATGAATTAAAGCAAGTATTAAAGGTAACATAAAGAATATAATTATTTGTCTAAATAATGCTTTATTAATCATCTTCTCATCTGTACCAATCTTTCTTAACATTCTAAATCTTTCTTTATTATCACTACTTTCAGATAATTCTTTTAATCCTAAAATTGCTGCACTACTAATTAAGAAAATTACTCCTAAATAAAGACCAATAAATGTTACCATTGCAGATAACCCTATAGTTGCTTCTTTAATAGCTAATGTAGTTGAACCATTAGGTAATAAATAAATATTAGCTTTTTCCTCTTTATCTAACTGATTAATGCTATTTTCTATTTTCGTTATTTCTTTTTTATCTTTTGTTTTATAATTGCCTATTAAATAATTTTCTATTAAATAATCTTCATCTACAATATTATCGGGCACTAAAATAATTCCAGAATTAATATGCTGACTAGACATTTCTAAAAATCCATCTTGACAGGCTTTATATTTAGGTTTTAGAGTATGTCCAAATAATTCAATTACTTCTCCATTTTCAAGCGCAATATTTCTAATATTAACCATTGAATTAAAATCAGCAACTATCATATATTCATCATCATTTAAAGAGTATTCTTGTATTCCATAAAATTTTGCTACTTTATTATAGTCACTAACTTTAATGATAGATTCCATTGTATCATAATCTAAAAATGGAAATTTAGTTCTAATAGTATCTAATTTAGACCCTAAAGTATGATTCAAAGTTAAATTCTCTGTTGCATAAGTATTAACTTCTATATAATCTTTAAAATAAGAAGTTATATCAAAGTCAAATAAGTTAAATAATTCTTTAGATGTATAATGAGAATTTCTTATTTGCGAATCATTATATCCATAATTTTTATATTTATCATAATATTTATCCATATTCATATTAGCCACAAACATCGCATCTGCGGGAGCAAGTTCTCTAATATTCGCATTCATAGAGTTTTTCATAGTAAGACACGCAGATAATAAGCAAATTGTTATAAATAACATTAAACAAATAATCGTTGTTCCAAAAACTGTTGTATTAATTTTGCTGGAAAATTGTCTTAAAGTAAAACTATTTAATCCCTTGTAATAGAATTTTTTAATACTCATTGCTATTCTTAAAATTAATCCTGATAAAGACCAAAATATAAAGAAAGTTGATACTGCCCCCATTATAATAGGTTTCAATATATCTGTTACTTCTTGTAATGTAAAAAAATCATGGGTAACTATATAATAAGCTCTTCCTAAAATTAAACAAGATATAATAAAAATAATAATACATAAATAAGGATTTTTTAATTTAATTTTTTCACTCTTTTTTGCCCCATTTAATAAATCAATTAGTCTGCATTTACTTACACTTACAGTATTAAAAATCATAACAAGTAAATACATAATACTAAAATAAATAATAGTTTTAATACAAGCAGCTGATGAAAACACAAATGTAAATTTTGTTAAATTTGCTTCAAACATATTTGCAACAACTAAACTCATAACTTGAGATAATAATACTCCAAGAGCTAATCCCACTAAAAGGGAAATAATTCCAATAAATAACGTTTCCAAGAATAATATTAAAGATATTTTTCTTTTACTCATACCTAAAGTTAAATAAATTCCAAATTCTTTATTTCTTCTTTTTATTAGAAACCTTGAAGCATATATAATAAGAAATCCTAATATAAATGATACAAATACACTTACCCCAGATAATAAAGTCATCATAAGATCGATTAATTCTACTGTTGATGATGAAACATCCATCATAACAGTTTGACTATCTAAGGCATTAAAAACATAGAAAATAGAAATACCAAGAATAAGTGTAAAAAAGTAGATGGCATAATCTTTAATACTCTTCTTAATATTTTTTAGCGATAACTTACAAAGCATCATTTAAATCTCCACCAAGTAAAGTTACAATATCTATAATCTTATCAAAAAATTCTTTACGAGAATTATCACCTTTATGAATTTCTTTAAAAATTTTACCATCTTTGATAAAGATTACACGTCTAGCATAACTAGCTGTAAAAGCATCATGTGTAACCATAAGTATAGTTGCCCCAAGTTCATCTAAATAATTAAATTTTTCTAGTAACATTTTGGCTGATTTTGAATCTAATGCTCCTGTAGGTTCATCTGCTAAAATTAGTTTAGGATTGGTTACAATCGCACGTGCAGAAGCTACTCTCTGTTTTTGTCCCCCACTCATCTGATATGGATACTTTCCTAGAACATCTTTTATATCTAATTCCTCAGCAACTTTCTTTATCTTTTGTTCTATTAAAGATGAACTAACACTCTGAATAGATAAAGCTAAAGCAATATTTTCATAAGCTGTTAAAGTATCTAATAAATTAAAATCTTGAAAAATAAAACCTAACTCTTCTCTTCTAAATTTATTAAGTTCATTTCCCTTTAATTTAGTAATATCAAGTCCTCCAACAAAGATATGTCCACTTGTTACTTTATCAATCGCTCCAATACAATTTAAAAGAGTTGTTTTTCCTGAACCAGATGCTCCCATAATCGCAACAAATTCCCCTTTTTCTACTTCAAAAGATAAATTATCAATCGCTTTTGTTAAAGATGAACGACTACCATAATATTTTTCAATTTGTTGGACTTTTAAAATATTTTCCATAAATCTTTCTCCTTTCATAAACATAATAATCCAAAAAAACTATTTTGTCGTCTCTTTAATATTACAGAATATTACAATTTTGTAACCTTACTTTAAAACATCATAATATTTGTTTTTAGCAAATGTTATATAAACTTTCGTATATTCATTATATTTAGACTCTATATCTATTTTATGTCCTAATTTTCCACACATATTTTTCGCAATAAATAAACCCATTCCTGTAGAAATACTTCCATTTCTGCCATTTTCTCCCGTAAATGATTTATCAAAAACTTGTTTTAAATCCGATTCTTTTATTCCTATACCATTGTCTTCAATTACTAAAGTTGTTTTATCTTTTTTCTCTTGAACAAATATTTTAATATAAGAACTATCAATATTTCTTTTATATTTAATACTATTATTAATTATTTGACTTAAAATAAATTCTAACCATTTAGAATCTGTTAACACCCTATAATTGGCATTTTCTACAATATAATCCATTTTATTTTCCAGTATTTCATCCATATTTTTAAGCCCTACATTTTTTATAACTTTGGACAAATCTGTTTCTTTTATTAAATAATCTTTTTCAGCATTTTCACTTCTAGCATAATAAAGAACTTGATCTACATAATCTTCTAATCTTTTTAATTGTAATTTGGTTTTTTTATCAAACTGTTCTTTATGATTATTACTCATTAAAACTAAAGTAGCAAGTGGTATTTTAACTTCATGAAT
>CANQNA010000051.1 GCA_947625005.1 uncultured Bacilli bacterium | reverse complement strand
CTACAACAGCAGGTACCCCGAACCACGCTTCCTGTTGCTAAAAAATGCCAAAATTTACAACCTGCCATAATCATCATAATAGAACAAATTCCTATAATAACAACAGAAGCACTAAAATGTGGTTCAATAATAAGAAGTCCTATAATCGGTATTAGCATACCTATATGTTTGATAAAACCTTTTCCATAAAAATTTAATTCATCTCTATTTTTTGTTAGAATACCAGCATAAAAAACAATCATCAATAATTTGACTAATTCAGATGGTTGGAACGATAAGGTTTCTGTTACATAAATCCATCTTTTGGCTCCATTTACAGATCTTCCTGCTATTAATACTAAGCCAAGTAAAATAAGGGCCAACCACCAAGCATGTTTATAAAATTTTTGATAAAAACGATAATCTATTTTAGAAATGAATAACATTGCAAAAATTCCTAAAATAGCAAATAATAATTGTTTTGAAAAATAGGAATAGCTATCCCCACTTTCTGCTAAGGCAGAAGGAGAACTTGCTGATAAAACCATAATTAATCCAATCGAAAGCAATAATAAAATGGTAATTAATAAAGTAAAATCAAATGGATTATTCAAAAAACTTGAAAAACTTTTTTCTTTTTTCTTTTTGGCCATTTCCTATCTCTTTCCTTTCTTTTTTAAATTATCATTAAGCCAATTACACATAAGACTAATGTAACTAAACAAAATAAAATAACTACTTTACTTTCTTTCCATCCTTCTAATTCAAAATGGTGATGTAATGGTGCCATCTTAAAAAATCTTTTTCCTGTCTTTTTAAAATAAGCCACTTGGATGATGACAGAAATTGTTTCTAATACTGGAATGAAAGCTATTACGATAAGCAAAAGTGGCATTTTTAAGTAAAGCGCAATCGCAGAAATAACGCCCCCTAGAAAAAGAGAGCCGGTATCTCCCATAAACACCTTAGCTGGATGCAAATTAAACATCAAAAAGCCAAGCACAGTTCCAATTACAATGCTTCCAAATATAGAGATTTCTTGCATCCCTGCCATCATTCCAATTAGTGTCAAACAAGTAATAATAATGGCTGATACACTAGAAGATAATCCATCAATTCCATCTGTTAAGTTAACTGCATTGGTCGTTCCTAAAATAACCATAATGGCAAAAGGAATATACAAATAAATGGGCATATCGATATATATTTTCAAGATAGGAATATAGGTATCTGTACCAATGTGTAATCCTTGTACTAAATATACAACGTATATAACTGATATTAACAATAGTCCTAACATTTTATAGCTAGGTTTTAATCCCTTTGTATTTTTTAAAACTAATTTTTTAAAATCATCAATGAAACCAATAACGCCAAAGCCAATTGTTAAAATTAACATAGGAATAAGTCGATGTGCTGTTTCATTCTCTCCTTGCATCGTTAAGAAAATATAAGCTCCTGTTACTACTAAAATCATGGTAACAATGATAATAATTCCGCCCATGGTTGGCGTTCCTTGTTTTTTTAGATGAGATTGTGGTCCATCATCTCTTTCTATTTGTCCTACTTTTAATTTTTTCAATATTGGTATAATAATGAATGCTGCCATAATTGCTGTTACAAATGCGATTATCAACATACTTGTTTCTACTTTCATTTTACCAAACCTTTCGTATCTTTTTGTATTTTATTTTAATTCTTTCATAATATCCTTTACAATGATTCTTTCATCATAAGGATGTTTCACCCCATTGATTTCCTGATAAGGTTCATGACCTTTTCCAGCCAAAACAATAATATCTCTTTTCGTTGCCATTAAAATGGCTTCTTGGATGGCTTCTGTTCGATTAACGATTACTTTATATTTACCGTTTGTTTTTTTCATCCCTTCTTCAATTTGGTCTATAATTTTTTGTGGTTCTTCTGTTCTTGGATTATCAGAAGTAATAAAAGTAAAATCTGCAATTCTTCCTGCAATTTCTCCCATAATTGGTCTTTTGCCAGGATCTCTATCTCCTCCACATCCAAACACACAAATGACTTTTCCTCTTGTATAACTTTTTACTGCTTGCAAAATATTTTCTAAACTTTCTGGTGAATGAGCATAATCAATCATAATAGGTAATTCTTTTGGATTGTCTACTAATTCCGATCTTCCTGGTACTCTTACTTCTAATAAAGCCTCTTTTACTACTTCTGGTGAAATACCAAATTTCTGTGCCACACAAATAGCAGCCAAAGAATTATATACACTAAATCTGCCTGGTATCCCTGTTTTTACTCTTTCATTGCGATCCGTTATTTTTACTTTAAAATCTACATAGGAATTGGTAATCGTAATGTCTTTGGCTAAAACATTGGCAAAATTATCAATTCCATAGGTAGTAATCGAACTATCTGGGAATAATTTTGGTATTTTAGCTCCGTGTAAATCATCTGCATTCGTAATTCCTACTTTGCACATTTCAAATAGTTTTAATTTCGATTGGAAATAATCTTCCATATCTGGATGTTCATTTGGACTAATATGATCTTCTGAAAAATTCGTAAATAATACGATATCAAAGTCACATCCATCAACTCTATGTAACTTCAAGCTTTGAGAAGATACTTCCATAACAACTACTTCTACTCCCGCTTCTACCATGCCAGCAAATTCTTTTTGCAATTCTAAACTTTCTGGTGTGGTTCGATCACTTTCTTTGATTTTTTTACCATTGATGTAAGTTGCAATCGTACCAATTAGTCCGACTTTTTTTCCTGCTTTTTCTAGAATCTCTTTAATCATAAAAGTCGTCGTTGTTTTTCCTTTGGTTCCTGTCACTCCTATTAATTTAAATTTTCTTGATGGATTGCCATAAAAATTAGCAGAACAAATGGCTAAAGCTTCTCTTGTATTTTTTGCCATAACAATCGTAATCCCTTGTGGTATATCCAAAGATTTTAGGTCACATCCTTCTTCTACCATAACAGCTGTTGCTCCCTTTTCAATGGCATTTTTCACATATTGATGTCCATCTACTTCAAATCCTTTTATCGCAACAAATAAAAAATCCTTTTTAATTTCTTTTGAATTGCTCTCTATTCCTACTATTTCTAATTCTAAGTCTCCTTTTACTTTTAACCCCTCTAATCCTAATAGCATTTCTTTTAATTTCATTTTTATTCCATCCCTTCAATTTAATGATGTATCATCCTTAATCGTCCATTTTTGTTCTAATCTTGTTTCATTATATAACTAAATTGAGATTTTGTATAGGTTTTTCCCCATTTTTTAGAAAAAAATCTCCTAATATATCTTATTAGGAGATTTTTTTTTTATTCAACTATTTTAAACTCATTTCACAATATTGACAACGATAAATTTGTCTTTCTTTATCGGTTAAAATAAATATTTGATCTAAATCTTTTTCAATAGAAGTAATACATCTTGGATTTTGACAACTCGCAATATTAACAATTTTTTCTGGTAATTTTACACGATACTTATCGACTAATTTATCATCTTTTACAATATTAATGGTAGCATTTGGTTCTATAAATCCTATCATATCAATATTGACTTCAATATCTTTATCAATTTTTATAATATCTTTTCTTCCCATCTTCTTGCTTTTGGCATTGGTAATAATGGCAACAGAACAATCCAAGTCTTTTAGATTTAATAAATCATAAATTTCTATTCCCTTTTTGGCTTGAATATGATCAATTACAATTCCATTTTTAATACTATCTATATTCATCTTATTTAACCTCCAATAATTTTAAAATAAGAGCCATTCTAATATATTTTCCATATTGTACCTGTTTGAAATAACAAGCTCTTTTATCATCATCCACTTCGGTTGCAATTTCATTGACCCTTGGTAAAGGATGTAAGATGGCTAAATCTTCTTTTGCTTTTTTCAATTTTTCCTGATTTAAAATGTAATAATCCTTTAAACGAACATAATCATCTTCATTGAAAAATCTCTCTTTTTGAACTCTTGTCATATACAAAACATCTAACTTGTCCATATATTCTTCTATATCGGTTGTTTCACAGTATTCCATATGATTTTTTTCTAATACATCTCTTTTGATATATTCTGGTATCCTAAGTTCTTTTGGCGCAATTAAAACAAATTTAATATTTTTATAACGTGACATGGCTGTAATTAAAGAATGTACGGTTCTTCCAAATTTCAAGTCTCCACAAAGGCCAATCGTTAGATTCTCTAATCTACCTTTTTCACATTGAATGGTTAATAAATCTGTTAAAGTTTGTGTTGGATGGTTATGTCCTCCATCTCCTGCATTGATAATTGGTACAATTGATTTTAGAGAAGCAACTAAAGGAGCTCCTTCTTTGGGATGTCTCATGGCAATAATATCACTATAACATCCTACTACTCGAATGGTATCTGCTACGCTTTCTCCTTTGGATACAGAACTAGAAGAACTCTCTGAAAATCCAATAACATTTCCTCCTAATTCCATCATAGCAGATTCAAAACTAAGTCTTGTTCTCGTACTTGGTTCAAAAAATAAAGTAGCTAATTTTTTACCATCACACTTATGTGCATATTTCTCTTTATGAGTGATGATATCTTTAGCTACTTTTATCAATTCTTCAATTTCTTCTACGGTTAAATCTTTAATATCAATTAAATGTTTCATTTCTACTCCTTTTTCTAAAATAAATTGTGATATTCTCACTACCACTATTTTTATCAAAAAAAGTAGGTTTTTGTCAAGTAATATTTTATTTTATTTGATTTTTATTCATATTTTCCATAAATTTTACTTCCTTGATAGATATGGATCCCTGCTTTTGGAATTTGTTCTTTTATTACCACATTTTCTTTATCTAATTCCTCTGTTTCATTTTCAATTACTAATTCGATTTTTCTTTCTTTAGCTAATTTTTGAGCCTCTTGTATAGTTTTTCCTACAAAATCCGGTGTTAATATTTCTTCTTTTACTTCTATTTCTTCTTGATTAGCTTGATTAACTTCTAAATAAGGTAAAATTTCACTAAATATTTGTCCTCCAACTGGTGCTGCTACTCCGCCTCCTTGTGTTATTCCCTACTAATTGCAGTTTTATAAATTAAAAAAAATTTCGATTTTATCATTCGAATATATTTCAATTTTTTCTATAATTTCTTTTAAAAAATTATTATTAATATAATCTCCTTTTTGAATTTTTTCTATAATTTCTTTTAATTCTTCTTCACTTAATTTATTTTCCTTTTTTTCTAGTTGTTTTATCAAACTATCATATTTTGTTATTCCTTTTTTCAAAGTTTGATATTGCTCCTTATACTCATTTATAGATATATATTCTTCACACTTATTTTTATATAAAATACTTTTCTTCCTTTCTAATTTTTTTATCTCATTTTTATATACTCTAATTTTTTTTATATTTTCATCATTGTTTTTATAATAATTTATCAATTTATTTGTAAAATCCTTAATTTTTATTAATCTTAATCTTTTTATTACTTCATTTTTTATAATTTCATTTAAATCCTTTTCTTTTATATATGTTTTATTTTTGCATTCCTTTTTATATAGATAACTACAATTAAATCCTATACTATTATATAAAAAAGTTTTTTTATCATGTGATTTATAAATTTTATATTGCATTTTTCTTTTGCAATGCCCACAATACAGTAAATCTCTTAGCAAATATTCATGTTTTACGGCTTTACTTCCTTTTTTTCCTTGTTTAATTTCTTGTACTTTATTATATTTTGATTTTTTAATTATCGGTTGATGTGTGTCTTCTTTTATAATCCAAGTATTTTTTTTATTATTTTTTCTACATGTTTTTGTCATATAATTTGTTTCATATTTATTAATCACTGTATTTCCCATATAAAATGGATTTGATAAAATACTACTTATTTGCTCCATTCTCCATTTTTTACTTGCATTTTTCATTTTCATATATTGACTTGGATTTTTTATTTTATTTTTGTTTAAATATTCTGCTATTTGACTACAGGATTCCCCTTCAATATACATATCATAAATTTTTTTTATATTATCTTCTACTTCTTCATCTATGATAATTTTGTGTTTATCTTCTTTTGATTTTTTATAGCCATATGGTACACTGTTCTCTACAAACTGCCCATTCTCTTTCATCGCTCTCTTATTTGCTCTTATCTTTTTTGATATGTCTGCAATATAATATTGATTTGCTATTCCACGAAGCATTATTGTATCATCTATTTCATATTTTTCTCCACTATCTATAAATTCTGTTACTGAAATAAATCTTACATCATTATCTGGGAAAAAAATTTCTGTGTACCACCCGGTTTTATTTTTGTTACGAGTTAACCTACTTATATCCTTTACAATTACCATATTTATAATTCCTCTTGATATATCTAACATCATTTGATCTAATTTTGGTCTTGAATCTAGTATCCCAGAGTATCCATTATCTATATATTCTTTTATTATCTTATAACCATTTTTTATAGCATAATTGGTTGTAATTTCTCGCTGTGCTTCTATACTATTGTTTGCTTCTTCATGTTCTCTTGATAATCGTAAATATATTCCTGCTTTATAATCTTTTATTTTTAGCCACCACCTTCAAAAATATCATATTTATAATTTATGTATATATAATTATCTTTGTCTATTTGAATTTCATCTATTAATTCTGATGCGATTTTTTGATTTATTTCATTTATATTTAATATTTTATTAATTAATTCATTTGCTTCTTTTTCTTCAATAACATGTCTATTTATTTCTTCTTGTTTTATTAATTCTAATTCTTTTTTTATTCTGTTCTTTTCGTTTGTCTTTTCCTTATGATATCTTTTATAGTCTTCTTCATCTAATAAATCTTGTTTATAATCAATATAAAGTGTCTCTATTTGCTTTTCTGTTTTTGCTAATTCTTTCTTTAGCAGTTCTTTGCTACTATTATCACTATTTATGATATTTTCATTATTTTTATTCTGAATCAAAGTCTTTAGTTTTTCTCTATTAATTAATTTTTCCATCACTTCTTTTAAATTATTGCAAATTACTTGATTCAGTATCTTAAGATCTAGTCCTTTACTAGCTCTTATACAATTTCCACCCTTATACTTTTTTAACCCATTTAAGCAACATACTTTTTTCGACTTTAATTCATTAGGATTATCTCTTTGATATTCAACTTTTAATGTCATTTTTGAACCACATTCTTTACACTTTACTAAGCCATTTAATTCCCATTCATGTTTTTTTCTTTTTATTGATTTATTCATATTTCTTTTTCTTTGCACTTTTATAAACAGTTCTTCCGTAATAATTGGTTGATGCGTATTATAAACAATTTTCCAATTTTCTGAATGAATATACTTTACCTTTTTAGATTTGTAGCTTAAATTAATTCTTTTCCCATATTCTAAATGACCTAAATATACTTTATTAGATAACATCCTTCTTAAAGTATCTTGTGTCCATTTATATCTTACTTCTCCATTATTAGAATTATTATTTGGACTTGGAATTTTATCTTCATTTAATTCTTTTACTATTACAGCAAGTGATTTTCCCATACTATATTCTTCATATATTTTCTTTACTATCCTTGCTTGCTGTGTATCTATTATAAGTTTGTGTTTATTTTCCTTTGATTTTTTATAGCCATATGGTGCTATTGCCCCTAAAAACATTCCCTTTTCTTTTCTAGCCCATATACTTGATTTTATCTTTCTTGAAATGTCCTTACTGTACCAGTCATTTATAAGAGTTTTAAATTGTATCATATCATTATTAGAATTTTTTGTGCCTGTATCTACATTGTCTAATACTGATATATATCTTATATTCCTTTCCAAAAAATATAATTCTATATAGTAGTTTGCCTCAAAACTATTTCTTGAAAGTCTTGATAAATCTTTTGTAATGATACAATTTATGGTTCCATTTTCTATATCTGCTATCATTCTCTGAAAATTTGGTCTATCCGTATTTAATCCCGTATATCCGTCATCAATATAGTAATCTGCAATTAAAAATTCTTCTCCCAATTCTTCTACTTTTCTTTCAATTATATTTTTTTGACTTACTATACTGTCACTTATATCTTTATCCCCATCTTCTTGCGACAGTCTTAAATATGCTGCAACTTTGTATTTTTCATTCATAATTTTGACACCTCTTCTTTTGAGATGTATATATTTGACAAAAAATTATACTTATTAATTATAAAATATATCATTTTAATTTATTTGTGAAATTGCATATTTGCAAATAAGATCATATAATTTATCTATGTTTTGCACATCTTTTACGCATTTTGTTATTACAGTATATTTTTTATCATTTAACTTATAAATTGTTACATTTTGTCTTTTCTTTTTATCTTGTACCATATATACATCCCTCCTAGTTTCTTTTAAAAAATATTTGCTTTACTTTCAATTTATGAATGTTTTTAGAATTTTTTTATACATTCTTAATAGTCTAAAAAAGTGTTTTCTATTAAAATATAGAAAACACTCTTTTTATTTTTATTAAAATCAATTTATTTTAGAATTTTAGGTATTGTAATTTTTTCCAACATATAAACGCAGAAATCATTGCCATGACTATTCCTATTGGTAATATTTTTTTACCTGCATAAGGTAATGTCATTCCGAATTTTATCTTTTTTATTTATAAAAGTTACTTTTGTTTCTTTGCCATTTTCTACAGTTCCTTTTTCGCCTTTACTTGTTACTTCATATCCTTCATTATTTGTTTCACTTACCGTATATGTTATTCTACTTGGCAAATCTGTTGCAACTTTCTCTTGTCCATGTTTTAGTGTAAAGGTTGCAACTCCATTTTCAAATGTCATATTTCCATATGTCCCATTTATTGTTCTATCACTTAATGTAACTGTAAATGTAAATTCTTGTTCTTTATCTCCTTCTGTGCCTATTACTTCTTTAGTTACTTTTAAGTTTCCATATCCATCTTTTTTGTTTACAAATTCTGCTTTAGCTTCTTTTCCATTTTCTATTGTTCCTTCTTTGCCTTGGCTTGTTACTTCATATCCTTCATTATTTGTTTCACTTACCGTATATGTTATTCTACTTGGCAAATCTGTTGCAACTTTCTCTTGTCCATGTTTTAGTGTAAAGGTTGCAACTCCATTTTCAAATGT
>CANQNA010000050.1 GCA_947625005.1 uncultured Bacilli bacterium | reverse complement strand
TTTTACAACTACCTTTTTTTATTTATTATATCAAATTTTTTGCGAAAAAATTTTCACGATTTTACTCTTTTTTGCTGTTATTAATTAGAAAGTTTGATTATTATATTTTAAAATGTTATAATTCATTTAAAAATCAAAATAAATGAAACATTTAAGTAGTAAAATAAAGAAATCAATATTAGAAATCATGGGTATGTAAAGGAGATGGTACAATGAACTTGTATGAAATAATAAAGTATAACCTATTAGAAATGTCAACACCACTAGCAATATTCAAGTATAATACTACATTTAAAACCTACGAAATTAACATGCACTTACTAAAATGTTTATTAATTCAAGATAAAAATGATTGTTTAAATCATTGGGAACATGATTTATATACATTATTACATTCATTACCAAGAATAAAACATAAAAAATATCCAAGTTATAAAATGTTAAAATCATTGACAGTTGATTATGTAAAATCAGACTTTCTAAATGATATCGATAATAATATAGCAGATATGTGTGATGAAGAAAATATAAAAGTACCACCATATAATCGTGAATCTATATGTAAATGTATTATTGACTACTATGATTGGTTAGCAAAAGAACTATCACTAAAAGGTAGTGTATCATCTCAGTTAATAAAAGCAGAAATTAATAACTTAATATATAAGTATAACAATTCTATAAAAGTAAATGCATAATATATACAATAAAATAAAACAAAACTTACTTGAGATGTCATATAAATAGTGGAGAATTTATTAAACTTGTTAAATAAAATTTATTGTGTTTTAATTAAGTTTAGAGGTGAAACTATTTGAAAAATTTAGCAAATAAAATAAATCATTTACCAATTATAAATAATCATTTTTTTCCTAATTTTATAAAATTTAATAATAATGAAATTAAAAATCTTATAGGAAAGTATATATGTTTTAAAATGAAAGATAATACCAGCGAAATATTAGGAGCTAAAATATATAGTTTTAGAAATAATCAATTATTTATGTGCATACATTATATATTTTTATTAGATTCTAAATTGTCAGTTTGGAATAAAAAAGAAATAAAGGAAGTATATGGACAATATGTGTCGATTGAAAAAATAGATAGTTATGCAATAATAGATAATTTTACTAAAGAATGCTGGGAATTATATGATGAAAGTCTAGAAAATCAAATTTGTGAAATTACAAATTTAAATAATATAAAGATAAAAGCTTTAATATATAGTTGTGATGGTTTAAGTATTAGAATGTTTTACAAAATAAAAGAAAATTGTGTGGAAAATATTACATATCCATTATATTTATTAAAAAAAATAAAATTAAATTAAAAATATATTTTGTTACCTTTTGTTAAAAAGGGTTGCAATTAAATTTTTTATATGGTAACATATTT
Source organism: uncultured Bacilli bacterium (assembly GCA_947625005.1). The sequence continues at coordinate 7,810 of CANQNA010000050.1, read as the reverse complement.
TCATTAAAAGGTTGCAGCCCAGATTTTCAGCAAGATAGCGAGAGGAAAACTCATGTAAAAGCATTAATAATAATCCTAATAATAATAATAATAATCAGAAGAAAAAAAGAAAAAGAAAAAAATTAAAAGAAAAAGAAAAAAAATAATAATTAAAAGAAAAAATAATAATTAAAAGCGTAACACGAGAATTAAATTTAATTTTCAGTTATATCAATTTAAAAAATATATTCCTTATTGATTATATAATAAAATTACATAAGGAGTATATTTTTATTTTTAAAAAGGGTCTATAAATCGTTCACATTCTTTAATAAAAATCAGTCGATGTTTTATACTAATTTTTTATTAAAGTTTTCATATGGGGTTAAAAATGTCGTAATTTTGATAGTTTATAGGTAAAAGTAATGCTTTTATATTAAGAAAGGATAAATTTTATGAATCAATGGTATATAAAAATTCAAAGTAAATTAAATAATAAAACCATAACTGTTTATGAAAATGGTAAGGTTTATGGTAATATTAAAAATCAAGTTTTATGTCAATTATCTTCTTCAAACTTAAATAAATTAAAACAAATAATTGAAGAAAATAGATATATGTTTAAAAAATTGGGATATTATAATGAAAAATTAAATCCATATATTTTAAGAATAAATAATCAAAGTAGAAGACATAAAAACTTAAAAATTGTTGGTTGGTCTCAAATGCATAATATTTTAAATCTTATTTTAAGTGAAAATTTAAATCAAGAAGTTTTTAGTGATTTTTTAGATAAGTCTTGTATTTAAATTTTTTTTGTGTTTAATTATATATAACAAACACTTTAAACAAACCCTTATTTTATAATAAATATAATAAGTATAATAAAAAATAATAGATAAATATAATTATCTATTATCAATAATTCCTTTTATATAAGCATTAACTAATTCCTTTTCTTTATTAGATAATTTCTCAATATTATATAATAAAAGATTCATATTATGATCCATATTTTGTAATTCATTTACCTTATTTATGGTATTTGTTCTATCTAATAAATAATCAATATTACAATTTAAGTAATCAGCAATACTAATTAATGTAGGTAAACTAGGAATTTTTTGCCCGTTTATATAAGCATTAATAGTCGAACCACTAACCTTTGCATTTGTTGCTAGTTTTATTATCGATATATTTTTTAAATCGATAATTCTCTTTAAATTAGTCATGGATATTGATTCTTTTACATTTTTGTAGTTTTCGGGGTCATTTATTCTCATAATTTACTCACCTATAACAATTTTAGCAAGTATATAAGCCTTTAACTTACACTACAAAGGTATTAAATTATTTGACACCACACTAGAAGTATAATAAAATATTTCTAGAAGGAGTAATTAATTATGGGTTTTAATGAATATTTTAAAAATAATATGGAATTTAACTATTTAAAAAACTATTACAATTCAAGTGACATTGCCAAAGTTTTTGGAATACAAACATTTGAAATAAAACATAGTAATTTTTTAAAATATATTTTTGAGCCATCTAGTAATGATATTTTAGAATATTTTCCAATTAAACAGCTATTAAAATTAATTCAAAAACATATAATAGACAATTCTGAGTATCAGTTTATATTAGGTTTAGATTTTGATAAATCAATAATAAGCAATGTACACATAGCAAGAGAAGAAAATAATATTGATTTATTAATAAGATTAGAAGTTAATCAATCTAAATATATAATCGTAATTGAAAATAAAATAGAAGCATCAGAACGAGAAAATCAATTATATGATTATAAAAAATTAATAAATGATAAATATTCTTCAGAATATAATAAAGTTTTTGTATTGTTACATCCTAATTACGAACAAATAAAAAAATTTGATTCTAACGAGCTATTGAAAAACTCCGCTATAAAAAATAACTATATTTCTATAACATATCAAGATATTTATGATATTTTAATTGAATATGTTCATCTAGTTAATTCAGAAAAGAAGATATTATTAGAATCTTATATTCATACTTTATCTTGCTTTTTTTCAAATAATTTATGTGGTTTAATCATTAATAATACAGAAAAAATTTATCTAGACAAATTATTTAATGATTCTAAAATGATAGAATTTTTAAAAAATGTTTCTTTAAGACTAGAAGATGCTTTAAAAATCTATAATGAAAATAAAGATATATTTAATATATTATTTAGAAAATATACAATTCTTAAAAATTTTGATAATTCAGATGAAACTATAAAAATAATAAATCAAATCATAGGAAATAGAAAATATTTTTTAAATAACAAAGAATATAATTCTATTTATTCTTTTGTTTATTCACTTATAAATGATATAGTTTTAAATGAAAAAATAAGTACAGTAGATGATTTTGGAAACGAATTAAAATTACGATTAATTGGTATTGAAAATAGTCCGACAAATTGGATTATTCATCCTATGGATGATAAGCTAAAAAATGTTCTAGGAGGATATATAGATACACCTATAAAAATTGAAAATGAAAATTATTATTGTGCTAAATGGTTAGGTTATCCCCTATTAGTAGAGTTATGTGATTTGGTTATAAAAAAATTCCCACGATATAAGGAAATTATTGTAATTTAAAGAGGTGTAAAATGAAAAAAATTAAATTTAAAAATAATTATAATTTTGAATTATTGGAGATTAATTATGATTTTTATAGTCTTTACGATTTAGTTATATCTAATTATTTAAGGCAAAAAACTTTATTTATATGTTCAGATATTTTAATAATTTCTAATGAAAAAGAATTTACTATTTTTTATGAAAATATTAAGTCAATGTTAGATTATTTAAAAAAATTTGGATTAAATTTTATGAACAATAATTCGACTAGAAATGAACAAGTTAAAAAATATCTTGAACATCAATCTTTTATTCAAACTGATATAGATTATATTCTAGAAAATACTTTAAATAAAATAATTAGAAAACCAATAAAAAAAGATATTTATGATATTTTGATTTTAAATGATAATTTAAATAAATGTAAGTTAAAAAGAGTTATCAAAAAATATACAAAAAGCAATAAAAAAAATACAGGGGTTTTAGAGAAGCATTTTATATATTGTACGCATATGAAAAGAAAATTTTTAGATTTATATGATAAATTTTAAAGGAGAATTAATTATGAATATAGATAAAACGATAATAAATAATACTAAACAAATTTGTAAGCAAAAAAATAAAACAATGAATGGCTTTATTAAAAAAATCAAGTATTTAGTTTTTATAACTATTCTTTTAGGTATGACAGGTTGTGGAGGATATTATTGTAATGAAGGAGATATACTCTCTGGGACACAATGCCATAGAACATATTCGCCGAGTCTTAGATGTCTAAGGCAAGAAACATTTTTATATAATGGCAAATGTGTATATAGAGACAATGTTGCCCTTGTACAAAGTGATCCTCTCTACTCTTGTGCTGGTGATGATACAATGTCTGGAGGTCTTTGTGTATCTAAAGATACTTATGATGCTTATCGCAAATAAGTTGTTAAGTATTTGTTAAATTAGATAGAAATTTTGTCATAAATTTCTATTTTTTTTGTTTACATAGTTGTATTAATATTTTATTGTTGTAACATTCAATCAGAACTTTTGTTCGAGGTTGGAGGTGACAAAGTGAAGTTTAAATATAATGATGGTGGAAGAAGTAAATATTTTACTAATAAGGAAGATGATAGTGTTTGTCGTTCTATTGCTATTGCTACTGGTAGAGATTATAGAGAAATTTATAATTTAATTAATAAATATATTGAATCTGAAAATTTAGATGAACTATATATTAGCAACGCAAAATCTAATATTAGTAAAGATATATGTTATAAACTTCTAAAGTCATTAGGTTGGAAATGGAATCCTTGTATGTTTTTTGGTAAGGGTTATACAATTCATCTTAAGAATGGAGAACTTCCTAAAAAAGGAACACTAATTGTTAGTATATCTAATCAACTCACTTGTGTAAAAAATAATGTTATTTATGATGTTAAAAATCCTGATAGGAACGGAACAAGATGTGTTTATGGTTATTGGAGCAAATCATGATAAGATATGAAATAAAATGTATTAGATTAATAAATGGAAGAGCATTAAATGAGTGGATTTGATAGATTAGATTTAATGTTACAAAAATATTCTAAAAATGCTTTGCAAAAAATTGTTAATTATTTAAAAAATGTAGATACTGCTATATGTTTAAACGAAGAAAAGAAATATTAAAGATATGTATAATTATTTAATTTTAAGGCTAAAGAATTTGCTTTAAATAATGTTGCAATATAGAAGCTGAAAAAGTATATGAATGGAGTTTAAAATATTTTCAACTTTCAAATGATAATTTAGGTTTTAAAAAGGAAATTTTTAAATGTATGGTAAAAAAATACTTAACAAAGGAGGAAAAATAGTTAATGCTTAAATTTGATTTAGGAAAAATTTATATGACTAGTGGAATTGATAATGAAATTAAGAAAGATAATAAATATATTAAAGAATTAATAAATTGTATTAGTAAATATCTTACAGGAAACTGGGGAGATTTAGAAGATTATGATAAAAAAGCAAATGAAAATGCATTAAAAAATAACGAAAGACTACTAGGTTCTTATTCCACTTCTAAAGGAAAAGTTTATTTAATAACGGAATGGGATCGTAGTAGTACTACTATAATGTTTGCAAATGAGTATTAAAAATATTTATAGAACTCAAAAAAATAATTATAATTTTGAATTATTGGAAATTAATTATGATTTTTATAGTCTTTACGATTTAATTATAACTAATTATTTAAGACAAAAAACTTTATTTATATGTTCAGATATTTTGATAATTTCTAACAAAAAAGAATTTACTATTTTTTATGAAAATATTAAGTTAATGTTAGATTATTTAAAAAAATTTGGATTAACTTATATGAATAATAATTCAACTAAAAATGGACAAGTTAAAAAATATCTTGAACATCAATCTTTTATTCAAACTGATATAGATTATATTCTAGAAAATACTTTGCATAAAATAACTAGAAAACCATTATCAACAGATTTTTATGATATTTTGATTTTAAATGATAATTTAAATAAATGTAAGTTAAAAAGAGTTATCAAAAAATATACCAAAAGCAGTAAAAAAAATACAACGATTTTAGAGCAACATTTTATATATTGTACTTATATTAAAAGAAAATTTTTAGATTTATACGATAAATTTTAAAGGAGAATTAATTATGAATATAGATAAAACGATAATAAATAATGTTAAACAAATTTGTAAACAAAAAAATATAACAATGAATGACTTTATTAAAAAAATAAGCAAAAAGAATAAAAATCTTGCAAAAATTTTGAAACTAGAATCTAAACAAAAATTAACTATAAGTGATTTAGAGATACTTGCTAATTTTTTAAATGTTGATATTATCAATTTTTTTGAATCTAAAAAGTAAATGTCAATAAAGAATGTTTAAAAAGGTTAATAATATGTCTCACATTTGTTTTAAATGAATTTTATTAAGGGTTTATATGTTTTTAAACTTTTTAGTCGTTTAAAACTGGTTATATTTAATATTTATATTATAGAAAGGGAAAGTATGAATCAAGTAGTTTTAGTTGGAAGACTGTGTCAAGAGCCAGAAATTATAAGCATAGAAAAAGAAAATAAAAATGGTATTATTACTTTAGCTGTAAATCGACCATTTAAAAATAGTGATGGTATTTATGAAACAGATTTTATTCGTTGTATATTATATAATAATATCGCTTTAAATACTTTTGAATATTGTCACACAGGAGATGTCATCGGAATAAAGGGACGCCTTCAAACAAGAAATAATAAAGATGAAAAATTTATTATGGAAGTAATTGCTGAAAAAGTTACATTTTTATCTTCAAAGCATTAGAAAAATAGGCATACTTTTGGTGTGTCATTTTTCTTATTTTTATATGTTCAAAGAAACATTTGTTAAATTGGGCATAGAAAATGTATGCAAATATGTTTAAAAGTAGCTTTAAATATTTTATAAAATGTTCAAAGTATTAATAATAGGTTACTTTGGTTATTTTAAATAAGGAGGTATAAACAATGAAATGGGCTTATTGTAGATGTAGCACTAATGAAGAAAAGCAAGATTTATCTAGGCAAATTAGATATGCAAAAAATAATGGTGTTGAAGAAAAAAATATATTTAAAGAATTTGCAAGTGGAAGTAAAGAAAATCGTATTGAATTAAATCGATTATTATTTATTATAGAAAATTCTGATACACCTTCAAAATCCTTATATTTTTCTTCAGTTGATAGAGCAACTAGATCAATTAAACAATTAATAACACTTACTGAATGGGCAAAGAATAATAAAGTTAAATTAGTTTTTGGTGATTTTGTCATCGATTGTCGAGGAACTTTATCTGCTTTAACAGAAGGTCAGCTTTTAATGTTAGGACTAGTTGCCGAACTTAATAGATTAATGATTGTAGAAAATGTAAATGATGGACTTATAACAGCACGAGAAAAAGGTAGAATTGGTGGACAGCCTAAATTAACTAAAGAAAGAATTTATAATAAAAATTCAGATTTTGCAAAATATTATATTGAATACAAAAATAAAAAAATAAATAAAAAAGAATTAAGTAGATTGTGCTGCGTTTGTCGTAATACAATAACGAATTGGATATATGTAATTGAGAAACAAAACTAATTTCTCCATTTAGAATATTTATCTATAAACGAGATGGTATGTTTATTACGAGGAGGTATTAAACTTTTAGTTTTTAAATAAGAATCTTCAATTATTTGCTTCATTTTTTCAGCAGTGTGTTTTGTATATAATTTATGTTTTATAAAAAAGACACGAACTTGAGTTGGACTAATTTGTATGTTCCACTCTTTTTTTATTATTTCAGCAGCTTCTTTGAATGAGTTAGGTATATTTTGTCTAAATTTTGTTTTTATTTCATGTAAATAATCTTCCAATTCAGATTTTTTGTAACTACTTTTATAGATAAATGAAAACTTATTATTAATCCATCCATTTTTGTAATATATTATAGTTCGTTTACTCAATTTTGTTTCTTTAATAATTTGTTTAACAGTGTTATTTTGGTTTAATAATAATACCACTTTAGCTTTAAGTTTTGTTTTATTAGAATACTCACTTTTTAAAATATTATTTAGTATTTCTTTTTGGTCTTTATTTAATATTATATTTTTCATACTACTAATCAATTTGATTATATCACAATAATTACTAAAAGTGCAAAAAGTCCCTTTTATTTTTTTGAAATTTTAAGATTTTTATTAGAAACAGATATTGAACAAACCCTTATAAATAAAGGGATTTATGTGCAAAGACACTTTTATTTAAAAATCGTTCCTTATATATATGAAAAGCTATTTTTCAAAAAGGAGAAATAAAAAATGAAAGAAAAAAATTATTTAAATCCCCAATGGGAAAATTTTGCCCACTATCAAGGGTATTATGTAGATGGAGTTTTCCATTATCTTGAAAATAATGTTTCTGTAATAAATCCAGAAACAAATCAACCAATTATATGTAAAGAAGAAATAGAAAAATTAAGGAAATATATAAAAGACCCCTGAATTATTTTGTCAAACTTTAAAAACATTACATTCATGTGTTGAATGGTATAATGGAGACATAAATAATGCTATTAAAGAATTAGCTATTATGCTTCCATATGGTCTTAATGATAGATTTACCAAACAATTAAATCTTATTGAGACCATGCTTAAAAATGAAACACAGACATATACCCCCTT
>CANQNA010000049.1 GCA_947625005.1 uncultured Bacilli bacterium | reverse complement strand
CTAAATAATATATTTATTTTTAATTTTAGTATGAATTTAATATTTTCGATTATATTAAAATTAGGAGGATTATTATGGATAAAGATAATATAAATGCTTTAGATGAAATTAATAAAGGCGCTTGCATGGGAATGGATGCTATTCATTTTACTTTAGATAAAGTAGAAGATGAAAAGCTAAAAAATGTTTTAAAAAAACAATATTCTGATTATGAAGACATTGCTAAAAGAGTAGAAAAAATATATCCAGAATATAATAATGGAGAACCTCATAAAACAAATGCAATGACTAAGACTATGACTTGGTATGGAATAGAAATGAAAACTTTAACAGATAAAAGTAATTCCAAGATTGCTGAATTGTTATTGCAGGGAGTTAATATGGGAATTATTGAAGGTAAAAAAATTTTAAATAATAAAGCCTTGGATGAAAAAGTAGTAGACATTATTAATAAATATGTTTCTATGCAAGAAGTTGCAGTTGAAGTGTTAAAAGAATATTTATAAAATACGAGTATTTCGTATTTTTTTTAATATAATTTTACTGGGTGGATTATGGAAAAATTTATTATAGCTATAATGCAGAAGTATAGTTACTTAGGTATTTTAATTTTAATTGCATTAGAAAATTTATTTCCTCCAATTCCTAGTGAAGTAATATTAGGTTTCAGTGGTTTTATGGTAAAAAATACTAATCTTAATGTTTTATTAATTATTTTATTTTCTACTATAGGATCAATTGTAGGGGCTTTAATTTTATATTTTATAGGTAAACGTTTAAATATTAATACTTTGAAAAAATTTTGCTCTACAAAAATAGGTAAATTATTATTTATAAAAGAAACAGATTTAGATAAATCAGAAAAATGGTTTAAAGAAAAAGGGGACATTACTGTTTTTGTTTGTCGTTTTGTTCCAGTTGTAAGAAGTTTAATATCGCTTCCTGCAGGTATGAATGATATGGATTTAAAAAACTTCTTAATTTATACTTTTTTTGGCTCTCTAATGTGGAATACTATATTAATTTTTAGTGGTGTTATACTAGAAAGTAATTGGAGTAAAATAGTTTTTATTATAAATAAATATTCTGTTGGAATAGTGATTTTTTTTCTTATTTTATTTATTGTTTTTATAATAAAAAAGCAATAAAAGAGATTAAAAATCAACATAATTTTTGATTGCGTAAACAAATATTTAATGCTATTATTTTTATAGTAGGGTAGGTGTTCATGTGAAAAAACAAAAATTAAAGTTTGGAATAATATTAATTATTTGTGCTATGTTTTTTTTGGGAATGTACTATTTTAGAGACAATAATATTGTTAAAATAGATAATTCATTAGCAGAAAATTATGCTGAAGATTTAAAATATGGAATTATTTTAGATATGAGTTCAGGAAGTGAGAAGGGCTTTAATACTTCTGGATTTGAAAAAATTAGAGAAGGGGTTTATGGTGCTAATGTTAAAGGTGCATCAATACAAGTTTACAGTGCTCCAGAAGGTGTTCACTTTTCTCAAAGAAATGGTAGATATCTTATGTTTTGGAGTTTAGATCCAAATTGTACTACTAGGGATTTGGAAATTTATGAAAAATTTGATACTTCAAAACATACTGTATACTATGCTTGTTACGAAGAAAGTGTATTATATACAGATGAAACAAGAACTACTGTTGATAACGAAAAGATTCGTTATGTTTTAGAAAACGCTTATGTATCTGGAGAAACTGTTTATCAAGGAGATGCAATTCATGTTACTGATTGTTACATAAAATATAATAATTCTGCTAGAGCGTATGGTGTTGCTTATGAATATTGTGATTTTGATCAAGTAAAACATACAGATAGTAATATTTTTGAAAAAGCTTATGGAACAGTATATAGAAATCTTTTAACATATCAACCTAGAGATAATTATACCTCAAGATATACCGTTTATTTTCATCAAGCAAGCGTAATTAATGGTGAAGAAATCACAGGTTATGGATTAGAATGTGCTAATACTCAAACGGAAAAAGCTGGTGTATGTAAGATAGAAGGAAATGGTGGAGAAAAAGTTTCTACTCCAGATACTTCTAATTTAACTCATAATGGTAGAAAATTTATTGGATGGGCAGCAGATGATGATGGAGTAGATGTAAATTGTTCTGGTAAATTAGTTACAGGTAATTCTATTAAATTAAGTGCAAATGTAAATTATTATGCTTGTTATGAAAATACAAAAAATGCTTGTCAAAATTCTGAAAAGATAACAGGGGCAACAGGGAAAAATAGAGTTACAGTTTGTTATAATTCTGTAAAACAAAATGATGATTATATAGAAACTCCAATTTCTGATGATTATACTGAACTTTTCAGTTGTGCAAGTGGTTATACTTTAGATAATGTTTCAACAACAAATATAGTTAATAATACATGTAATTCTGAAGGAGTTTGTTATAAGACGTATGAATTAAATTGTAAATCTCAAAATAGGCCACAAATTACTTCTATTACAAATGGTAAAGTAAGAAGTGATGGATTTGGGACTATAACTTTTTCAGGAAATTCAGAAGTTGGAATTAAAGGATATTATGCAAGTAGTTATTATGAACAGCCAACTATAAATTCTAATTGGATTTTTGATGCTCGAGGAACTTATTCTGTTGAAAGTGAACCAGGAACAATTTTCTTATGGACAATTGATAATAATGATTCTATTTCCTATGCAGCAATGGGTAGTGTAATAGATACTATAAATTCTGATACTACAGTTAAAAATTTGGAAATTAGAAATGCAAATGGTGATTTATTAAATACAGAATTATTTGCAGATGCTAATGCAGCTAATGAAATAACTTCAGAAAATTATGTAAGACTTAATAATGCTTTAAATAAAAATAGTGAGATATTAGCAGATGGATTCAATCCATTTGATACTGCTTATAAACTTACAACTGATTCAAAAACTATTACTGTTTATGCAACATTAACAAGTAATGATTCAAAATTTGTAGTGGGTTATGAGCCTCGTACTGTAGTTTTGGATTATGGTATAAATACTATTTTATTAAAGATTCAAGATAAAAATGGAAAAATAAGAACTTATACTATCATAGTTACTAGAAAAGATGACAGAGATTCTAGCAATTTATTAAAAAATATAACTGTTAGTGAAGGTAAAATTGATTTTGATCCTTATAAAACAGACTATACTATAAGTGTAGGAAAGAACAAGAAGACTGTTAGTATAAATGGAGAATTAGCCAATACTAAAGCATCTTTTGTGGATGGATATGGGCCAAGAAAAGTAAAATTAACTGAGAATTCTACAACAGTAGCTTTAAAAGTTCAAAGTGAAAGAGGATCAATTAGAGCATATACTTTAACTTTTGTAAAAAATGGTAAGGAAACAACTTCTAGTAAAAATGCATTATTATCTTCTTTAAGTTTATCAAAAGCTTACATTAGTTTTGATAAAAATACTTTTGAATATAATACAACTGTAGAAAATGAAGTTGATGCAATTGATATTTATGCTTTAGCAGAAAATGGTGGAGATTCAGTTACTTTATATCGTTATAAAAATGGAGAAAAAGAAACTATAAGTAATACTAATATTTTATTAGAAACTGGATATAATAATATAAAGATAGAAGTCGTTAATGAAGAGGGAAAGAAAAATATTTATTCTCTTAACATTTTAAGAAAAGAAAATGGTTTAAATATTTCTAGTGATACTCAATTAAGTATGTTATCAGTTGATGGTTATAATATTAATTTTGAACCTAATAAATATGATTATGAGGTTAAAATCAAAACTGAAAAAACTTTGGTAATAGCAGCTACTCCTCAAAATAATACTTCAGAGGTGTATATAAGAGGGAATGACAACTTAACTGCCTTTAGTACTGTTAGAATTAAAGTAGTAGCAGAAAATGGTCAAGCAAAAGAATATACTCTTGATATTAAAAAAGATCAATATAATAAAAAAATTGAAATGATAGGATTATTAAGTGGTGTTTTTGTAATAATTTGTGGTATAATAATTATTGCAATAAAGAAAAGAAGAAAATCAATTAATGATTATTATGCAAAGTAGGTGAAAGAATGAAAAGGTTTTTGATATTAGTATTTGTTAGTTTTATTACTTTACCTCTAGTTGTATTTGCAGAAGATTGTCCTTCAACTATTACAGATCAGTATTGTAAAGGTGATAGTTGTTTAAATGATTTAAAAGGAAAAGGTTATAATAATTGGAGTAATATAGGAAATACTGGTAATGTTTGTTTAAGGGTAATTGTAAAAAGAGGAGCAAGTAGTAGTTCTGTTAGTTATTTAGATAGTTATAATCCTTATAATGATTTTACTTGTTCTGATGGAAGTAAACCAACTGTGCGAGCAATAAGTACTTTATTATCTAATCAACAAGATAATGTAACAGATTGTTCAGGTGGAGATTGCTATGTTCCAGAGTATTGGCAAATGTATTGTGGAAATAGTTCTGGAGATGGGGCTTCTAATAATACAAACAATGGAAATGCAGGAGACAATGGGAACGCGACTAATAATGGGATAAATAATTCTGGAAATGATACTGATAGCAATGGAAATGTGAATGATGGAACAAATTCTAATGATGATCTTTCAACTAATAAAGATGGTCAAATAACTGGTACTTCTGAAAGCCCTGATACAGGAGTTGAAACCTATTTTATAGTTTTAGTAGTTTTAGTTTTAATATCATATGTAATTTTGGTTATTACGAAAAAGAAAAATTTATTTAAAAATATTTGATTTATAAATCATTTTGTAATATGATAAATATGTACAATATGGTTGAGGAGTCATATTGATGGCTCCTTTTTTGAAAGAGGTTCTTTATGAAAAAAAGATTTTATTTATTGATAGTTTTATTAACTTGTTTTGGAATTATTAGAGTTGAAGCAGTTAATAGTTCTGCTACAGTTGGAAGTAATCTAACTCAATATAGTTGTTCAGCATTCCAAGATAAAAAAGTAAGTATTTCAGGTGATACTTATTTTGGTAGATGTATGGAAGCTAGATGTAATGGTAATAAATGGAAACTAAGTTATTATTCTACTGATTCTGTTAGTTGTACTAATGGTAATTTAAATCCATATATTAGTATTACTAAAAACGGTTGTTCTAATTATCAAAATAATAGTTGTAGTGGTAATAATGTAAAATATTGTTCTACAATTACTTATTTTGATTGTAATAGAACTGCTAATGGATCGACGTATAAGCCTTCTATTAGGACTACAGTTAAACCTACAACAAAGGCACCAAAGACAACTAAAACAACAACGACTACTACGTCGACAACTACTACAGCTCCAGCGTTAGATAGTAATACTTATTTGAGTAGCTTAAGTATTTCTAGTGGAACTATATCTTTTGATAAAACAGTAAGAGAATATAATATTCAAGTTAGTTCTGAAATAACTTCAATTAATGTGCAGGCTGTTCCAGAGGCAAATACTTCTCAAGTTAAAGTAGAAGGTAATAATAATATTGGAAATAATGGAGTAATTACTATTACTGTAACTGCTCAAAATGGGGCTGTTGGTGTATATAAAATTAATGTTACTAAACAAGTTGTTATTTCTAATAATGCTAATTTATCTTCTTTGACTGTTGATGGATATAATTTGAATTTTTCTAAAGATGTGTATGATTATACATTAAAAATAAAAAAAGAAAAGAATTTACAAATAACTGCAACTCCAGAAGAAGCAAATGCTTTTTATTTAGTAGAAGGTAATAGTAATTTAAAGAAAAATAGTGTTATATCTATTAAAGTAACTGCTCCAGATGGAACAACTACTCAAACTTATACTATTAAGATTAATAAGAAGGGTAATAATACTTTGTTAATTATATTGTTTTTATTAATATTATTTGCTGTTATTGGTTTTGGAGCATATTACTTTATTACTAAAATGAAAAATTCAGGAGAATCTGAATATGAATATGAATAGAAAAAAAATCCTTGCTTTTGTACTTATTTTGATAGTTTTGGTGGGAACCTTTTGTTCAATAAATGTTTTAGCAGATACTAGAGAATATGTAGGTCAAAATTTTTGTTCAGAATCTAGTACTTTAAAAATTTTTGGTGTGGCAGGTCAAATATTAATTATTGCTAAAATATTAGTTCCTTTAATAATTATAGTTTTAGCGATTTTCGATATGTATAAAGCAGTAATAGGAAAAGATGAAAAAGAAATAGTAAAACAAACAAAAGTAATTGCTTTGAGAGTTGTTTTAGGAGTATTTATATTCTTTATTCCAACATTAACTCATTGGGTTATTGATTTGATATATCAGGATAATCCTGAAAATAGTTATAAACAATGTTTTGATTGTGTATTATCTCCTATAGATAATTGCAATAATTCTTAAGATCTAATATATATTAGGTCTTTTATTTTGAATAAATGTCTTTAGATAGACGACATTTTAATATTTTGTCTTCGTGCAGACGACACATGTATTCTTGCGAGAATACACTTTAAATAGTATAATAACTATAAGGTGGTAAAATGAAAAAAATATTTAAGAAAGAAAATTTAAAAACAGTAATGCACTATTTAATTGCTTTTTTTATTCCAGTAGTAATTTTTTTATTTGCAATGTACTTAATGGATTTATGGCCTTTTGGAGATAAGTCATTTAGAGTCATTGATGCAATAAGTCAATATCCTGCTTTTTTTGAAGGCTTAAAAGACGGAGATTTCTTTACCTTTAAAATTGGAATGGGTGCAAATTTTTATACTATATTTACCACATATCTTGCTAATCCAATAAATTTGTTTTATCTGTTATTTAAAAATTATCAATTTGATTTATTTTTTCTTTTATTAGTATTATTTAAAATAGGCATGATAGGCTTAAACATGAATATATTACTTAATTATAAGAAAAAACGTAGTAAATATTCATGGATATTTTCTACTATATATGCCTTATCAGGTTTTGTATCATTATATTATTTTAATTATCAATTTTTAGATGCGGTATATATGTTACCACTTGTTATGATAGGAATAGATAAAATAGTAAATGATAATAAAAATTTAATGTATTTTATAACATTAACATTAACAATAATATTCCATTATTATACAGCCTATATGGTGTGTATTTTTTCAGTAATTTACTTTTTCTTTTTACTTATCAATTCAGAATTAACTAAGAAAGAAAAAAAACAAAGAATAATAAAATTCTTTGTAACTAGTTTATTTTGTGGATTATGTTCATCATTTATAATAATACCTTCAATTTATGGCCTTATGCAGGGTAGAAGTTCATATTATTCTAATGTTAAATTGTGGGAGTTTAATAAAAATTCATTATCATTATTTTATGATTTAACATCAGGCAGTTTTTTTATTGATGATATTGCTTATGGGTCTTCACCAATTTTTGTAACTCTTTTTATTATAAGTTTATTGATAAATATATTTTATAGTAAAGAAAATAGAAAATATAAAATTTCTGTTAGTATTATTTTAATTATTTATATTTTATCTTTATCTTTAAATTTGTTTTATTATACATGGCATTGTTTTCAAACCCCAATTTTTTATCCAGGAAGATTTGTTTTTGGATTTGATTGTTTAATAATTTTATTAACGTATAAAGAGTTTACAAGTTATTATAAAAATAAAGTTAATAATATAAAAATAGCTAAAATATTTATTTTATTTATTACGATTATAGTATTTTCTTTTATATATAAAATGAAAATCAGTGAAGCTTTTAAATTAGATAAAAGATTCGTTATTTTAATCATTTTTAATTTATCATTGTTTCTTTATTATCTTTTCTTTATGCACAATAAAAAATTTTATATGCTCACTTTTGTTTTAGTAATTTTAGAAATAACTATTCATTTAATTTGCTGTTTTAATTCTGTTATGGGATTAACTAATTATAGTAATTTGTCTGTCCGAAATTATTATGATACTATAAAAAATACATCTAAATTTATTGCGAGTTTTAAAAATGGTTCTTTTTTTAGAGAAGATATGGATGATAAATTTTCGATAAATTCTGGATTGCAATATAATTTTTTAGGAATTTCGTATTTTAATTCTTTGTATAATCAAAACATTTTAAGCTTTGGAAATGACTCAATGCTTCATGGCGAAATCGATAAACATATAGCAGAGTATGATGGAAATGTTTTAATGAATAGTTTATTAGGCGTAAAATATAAATATTATTATTTTAAAGATGAGTTAAATTGTGAATATCATCCTTATGTAATTAATAGTTTAGGTATAGTTATTTCTGATAATAAATTGTTAAAAAACAATATAATTCAAGATAATTATAAAGTATTAGTCAATGATAAATCTAGCATATTTAATGAGTTATTACTTACCCCCAAAATTGATTACGATAATGTTGTAGAAAAACAAGATAAGTTTGTTTTAAAAGATTTTAAGAAAGATGGTAAGATATTACTCACATATGTTATTCCGTATAATAGTTTAGTGAATATAAACCTTAATGGTAGAGTTGAAAATAAAAAAAATGGTTATTTTGCCAACTTTCAAGATATAATGATATTAAAGCTTAATAAGAAAGAAGTTGGAAGTTTATATTTTTTGAAAAAAGGAGATATTGTTACTTTAGAAGTCAATATTCCTAAAAAAATACAAAGTATAAATAAAAATATAATAAAATTTGAAATTTTTGAAGAAAATAGTTATAAAAAATATATTGATTATTTAAATGAAAATATTATTACGGATATTAACTTTAATCATTTTGGATTTACAGGAAATTTACAGGTAAATAATGAAAAAGATTTATTGTTATTAACAATACCATATGATGAATCAATAGAAATAAAAATAGATGGAGAAACAAAAGAATATAATAAATATTTAGGGGGAATAATAGGTGTTCCTGTT
Source organism: uncultured Bacilli bacterium (assembly GCA_947625005.1). The sequence goes on along the minus strand of CANQNA010000049.1, from coordinate 491 downwards.
AGTGATGGAGAACATAAAATAGAATTTATATATCACATAAAAGGTTTAAAAATGGGAATAATAATAGCAGGCTTAAGTTTATTAAGTTTTATAAGTTTAGAAATATTACTTGAAAAAAAGGGGAAAAAAGTTTATAATTAAAATTGATAATAAAGGAGGAGATTTATAAATGAAAGAAGCAAGTGGAGAATTAAGTATGACTGCAGTAGCAGTAGTTGCAATAGCAGCAATCGGTATATTATTTACAACATTAATTTATCCAAATATAAAACAAAGTTTAGTAAATCAACAATTATGTTCTGCCGCTTTTGCTTGCAGTTGTGGAAACAGTAAAACTTGTAAGTGTTCTGCTTATAGTCAAACTGGAAGCGGTGCAACTGCATCAAGTAAATTAGTTTCAGTTACTTGTGAAAATCCTGATAAGGCTGGATAAGATAAGTTATGAGAGAGGCTATAGGTGGGGCGTGGCTTTAGGTATTGTTATGACCTTT
>CANQNA010000048.1 GCA_947625005.1 uncultured Bacilli bacterium | reverse complement strand
ATTTTGGTAAAATAAAAAATCTCCGAAGAGATTTAGAAATTACAGCAATTACCTTCATAAACATCACATTTATCATTTTCTTCACAACAAGTATATTGTGGAGTATATGTATGACGATAAATATGATGATTGATAACTTTTGTATTGATTGGACAAACATGTGGAATATGATGATGAATTTCTCTATGACATACTCTTTCTATTGGACATTCATAAACAACAGGACATTCTACTCCTTCTAATTGTAAAGGCATTGAATCCATAGTAGTCATATGTGAATTCATTGACATATCACTTGTATCAATACATCTTTTTTGTAACATTAAAACACACTTCCCTTTCTAGTGTATTTTATGTTAAAAACTTTTAAATGTTAGTTTATTTAACCTAGTTAAAAAGGCATTTTAAAATTTCCGCTATTCATTTGTTTCATCATTTTTTTCATACTCTCAAATTGATTAAGTAAACGATTTATTTCTTCTACACTTCTTCCACACCCTTTACTAATTCTTTGTTTTCTAGAGTGCTTTATTATATCCGGATTATGTCTTTCCTCTGGCGTCATTGATAATACAATTGCTTCTATATGGGCTAAATCTTTAGGATCCATATTAATATTATTTAACCCCATTTTTCGAGCACCAGGAATTAATTTTAATAAATTTTCTAATGGACCCATTTTCTTTATTTGTTTTAGTGTTTTTAAAAAATCATCTAAGTCAAACTTCCCTTTTTGCATTTTAGCGGTTAAATTTTCTGCTTCTTCTACATCTATTACACTTTCAACTTTTTCTGCTATGCTTAAAATATCTCCCATATCTAAAATACGTTCAGCCATTCTTTCTGGATAAAATTCACTTAATCCATCTAATTTTTCTGAATCTCCGACGAATTTAATAGGAACATTAGTTAAGTGTCTAACAGATAAAGCGACACCACCTTTGGTATTTCCATCCATTTTCGTTAAAATTGCTCCTGTAAGATGTAAAACTTCATTAAATCCTTTAATTACATTTATAGCATCTTGTCCCATCATAGCATCAATAATAAGTAATATTTCATCGGGATGTGCTAAAGAAACAATATTTTTTAATTCATCCATTAATTCTTCATCAATATGTAATCTTCCGGCTGTATCAATAATAATATAATCAAATTCATTTTCTTTCGCATAATTAAGAGCATTTTTTACTATATCTACAGGATTTTTCTTACCTTCATTATAGACTTCAATATTTAAAGATTTTCCAATTTCTACTAATTGATCTATAGCAGCTGGTCTATAAACATCACATGCTACAAGAAGAGGTTTCTTTTTCTCTTTTTTTCTAACTAAATTTGCTAATTTTCCGGCTGTAGTTGTCTTACCACTTCCCTGTAATCCTGCAAGCATAACAATAGTAGGATTTTTATCAACAATTAAAGGAACATAATCTTTTCCTAATAAATCAACTAATTCATCTTTAACTATTTTAATAAACAATTCATCAGGTTTTAAAGATTTATCAACATCCATTCCTAAAGCTTTTTCTTTAACAATTTTAACAAATTCTTTGACTACTTCATAATTGACATCAGCTTCCAAAAGCGCAATTCTAATTTCTCTCATAGCTTCACTAATGTTTTCTTCAGTAATTCTACCCATTCCTCTGATATTTTTTATTGCTTTACTTAATCTATCTCCCATATATTCAAACATTTTTTATCACCTAATTAATATTATATAAAAAAAAAGCCTAAAATCCTAGACTTTCTTTTATTTTCTTCTATTTTCACTAATAATTTCTAAATCTACAGTTAAGAATTTTATTCTTTCCATAATTCTTCTTGCTTTTACTATATCATCATTACCCTTACTAGAAATAAAATGATTTTCTAACTCTTCTATTGTAAAATTAGAAGTAAAGAAAGTAGGTAGATTATTATCCATTCTAAATTGTAAAATAGTTCCTAAGACTTCATCTCTATTCCATGGTGTAACTGTTTCTGCTCCTATATCATCTATTAAAAGTAAATCTACAGTTTTAAATGCTTCCATATAATTTCCATAAGTATCAAATTCATTAAAAGATTCTTTTAATTTTCTAATCATTTCAGGATAATACATCATAATAACAGAATAATTTTTTTTCGCTAATTCATTTAAAAGTGCTGCTAATAAATAACTTTTTCCACAACCAAAAGATCCATGTAAAAAACAACCTTTAACTTTCTTTTTTCCATAATTATCATAAAATTCTTTTAAAAACTTAATTGCTTTCATTCTATTTTTATCAGTAATATCAATTTCTTTCATTGAAGCATTTTTTATAGTTTCGGGCATTTCATAAAGAACTGATTTATTTTCTTTTGCTTTTTTTAATTCTTTTTTCTTATATTTACAAGCAATATAATCAAATATTAATCTATCATTATATTTATTAGGATAATAAACAAAACCTTCTACTTCATTCTTACAATCAAATAAATGTTTACAATTTTCACAATTATTTAATTCTTTAACCGTATTTTCTAATTTTGAAGTATATTTTTCTGCTTCTTTTTCTGTTAATTTTAATCTAACTAATAAAGATTTAAATTTATCATCTTTTAAAGATTCAACATAACTTTTTTTTAAATCTACTTTTTTATCATATTTTTTTAATGTATCTTTTAAATTTTGCATTATATCACCTAAATTCTTCTAGTAGAGATTCTAATTCTTTCTTTTCTTCTTCACTAACCTCTACTTTTTCACTTCTTTCATTAAACCAAATTGGAATATTATTTTGCTTTTTACTGTTTTCTTTATTTTTATTATTTTTCTTGTACTCTTTTTCCGCAAATTTCATAGCATCTTCTACTGTTACAAAACCCATACGAGCCCATTGTCCGGCAATTGTTTCAACAAAACTACGATTTAATTTATTATCATGTACTCTTAGGATATAATCAATTAAAACATTAATAACTCCTGGCTTTAATTTTAAATCAACTGCTAAATATTCTAATAATCTAACATCACGATTAGTTGGAGTTGCTCCTCTATATTTTTTTCTTAAAAAGTCATAAGGACTATAATTTTCCATAATATGAATCATTCTTGCTCGATCATTAGTTTCTCCATCAGGATTTTTTAGATATTCTGGTTGAGTACGATAAATTAAGGTTGGTAAATTACCATTATGATTAAATTCATAATATTTTCTAGTAGCATCTATTAATTTTTGTTTATTAATCATTCCATTATCATCAACTACTGTTCTTAAAATTTCCATCATTTTTAAAGTATCTAAATTATAAACAAACGCTAAACTATTTATCAATTCTTTTACTCTTTTATTTAGGGCGCGAACACTTAACATGTTAGATGGTAAAGAAGTAATAATCAAATCAAAATCTATTTTATTATCTAAGTTTACTCCTATTTCTTTTACTCCTCTAGTTTCTTTAATTTCTAAACTATCAATAGATGCAAATGTTTGATTCATAGTTGCAGTTATTTCCACAAAATTATTATAATCTATACTATTTTTTTTATAATATTCATTTAATCTTTCATATTCTTTTATTCCAATATTATTATATAAAATAACATTTAGAATAGGATGAGAGAAAAATTCTTTAGGAGACATAGGACTATATAATTCATAAATATATTCATTTATATTTTCCGAAATTTTTAAATAACTTTTTAAAAGTCCTACTGCTTCTAAACATTTTCTCGCTTCTTTAATTGTTTCTAAATTTGCTTTTAAAATAGTCATTAAATGATGATGAGTTAAAGTGTTACTACTTAATTCAGCTTTATCTAAATCACTCCATAAAGTAAAAAATAAACTAATCGCCTGCATTCCAATTATCGGTTCATATAAATTTATTAAAACTTTCCGATCTAAATCAGTAAGAATAGTTTGATTATATACTGTATAAGTATCTGCAGGAAGTAAAGTAATCGTTTTCATTAGCCTCATCTCACTTAAGTTTATTTTATATTAAAAGTTCTAAAAAAACAACTAATTATTACAAATAAAAAATGATCTCTAGTTTATTTAGATTTCATTTTAAGCATAGTAAAAATTAAAATTATACCTGGTATGATTATTAAGCATTCTAAACGTTTTACAATAAATAATAGATAATCTAAAAAACTATAGCCAATTGTTAAAAGATTTAAGTAAAGTATTTGAAAAGTAATAGATAAACTAATTAAAATTATTCCTATTAAAAAAAATATATATTTTCTCATAAATCACCTTACTAAAATATATATTTTAAATTTACCACATATTCGTTAAATTACCATCACTTAAATAAACGGAATCCATCAACATTATATAATTAAAGTCTTCACTAGCAAGTAAATCTTCTTTAGTAAATGTTCGAAGTTTTAAATTTGGAACATAACTTTCTGCTACATAAATAGTATTGTCTTCTAAACCAATAATAATAGCAATATGACCATTTCTGCCAATTAAGTCTCCTACTTTAACTTTACCACTATTTAATAAATCTTCATCAATTTTAACTTTTTCTCCAATATCAGTAAAATCGTGTTGTTCAGTTATACCAGCCCCAATATCTCCAACATCAAAGCCTCCATTTAGCATAGCCCATGAGACAAATCCACTACAATTTAAACCATTTGGACTATAAGATTTAGTAGCATTGTCATATAATTCACAACCCCATATTTTAGGACTTGCTGTGCTAGCATTTTTAGCAAGAGTAGAATATTTAGACTTACTTAAATATAATCCTTTGTGATAGTATCTTCCTTCTCCATCTATATAATCTCTGTCAGTTCCTGATAATCGACCATTTTCGTAAAAATAATTAATTTTATAAGGAAACTCTAAAGTTAAAAATCTAGCTGCCGCAACAACTCCGGCTCTTGTTTTATATCCGGCAGTTTCAATTCTTGTTAAAAGTATTTTATCTAATAATTCAACTTCTTCTTCACTATAAACTTCACATGATAATCTTTTTTTAGCATCATTTAAAGAAGCAGATGGTACTTGAATTAAATCAGTTACAACTACTTTTATATTCTTTGTTAATCCATTTTCACTAGAAATAGTTACATTCGTTTCTCCAATATTATTGGCTTTAAAATTATCATCTTCTATTGTGATAATTTTTTCATTTTCGCTTTTATAAGTAATTTGAGCTTTTTTATTATTTTTAGTTTTAATAGTAATATCAGGTTTAACTTTGTCATTTAGAGCAAGATACATAATTTTAGGCGCATCAATTGAGATTACTTTATCAGAAAAAGCAAAAGAAATATTATTAGATTTTTTATATACCAAAAATCCAACAAAAAGAATAAGTAAAAATACTAAGAAATTTTTAACTTCTTTTCTTAACTTTAACTTTTCTTTTTTTCTTCTTCTGCTCACTTTTACCACACCTTAATTATTTTTCAAAATCACAGTTTGAACATTTAATTTTATCTTTCTTTTCTACTAAAACTTCTCCACAATTTGGACATTTTTCTTCTATTGGTTTATCCCAAAATGCTGTTTTACACTTTGGATAATTATCGCAGCCATAAAAAATTTTTCCTTTTCTGGTTTTCTTTTCTACAATATTTCCTTCAGAACATTTTGGACATTTCATAATAATAGTATTTTCTTTTTGTTCTTTTTTTATGTATTTACAATTAGGATAATTACTACATGCTGTAAACTCTCCATATTTCCCTTTACGTATAACTAAGTCACTGCCACATTCAGGACATTTTTCTCCAGTAATAGTTGGAGCTTTTTTCTCCATATTATCAAAAGCATTTTGAACTAAAGGTTCAAATTCTCCATAAAATTCTTTTAATAATTTAATATTATCTAATTTATCTAAAGCAATTTCATCTAATTTTGTTTCCATATCTGCAGTATATTCTACATTTATCAAATTAGAAAAATATTCTTGCAATTTATCTGTAGTTTCAATACCCATTTCTGTGGGATAAAACTTTTTATCTTCTACTTTAACATAAGCACGTTCTTTTAATGTTTCCATAGTTTTAGCATAAGTACTAGGTCTACCTATTCCTAAACTTTCCATTTCTTTAATTAAACTAGCTTCCGTATAACGACTTGCTGGCTTAGTAAAATGTTGTTCAGATTCTATTTTTTCTGAGATTAAAACATTAGATTTATAATTTTTAAAATCAGGTAAAAATACATCTTCATTTGAAACATAGTCTCCATATAAAGATAAATAACCATCAAATAATTGAACTTGTCCTGTTGCTTTAAATTTATAATCGTTATTATCTAAAATAACTGTAGTTGCTAATACTGAAGCATCTTTCATCAAACTAGCAAGAGCTCGAGCATAAATAATTTTATAAATTTTATATTCATCAGGTGATAAGTATTGTTTAATTGATTCTGGAGTTCTATTTACATAAGTTGGTCTAATTGCTTCATGAGCATCTTGAACATTATCTTTCTTTTTGGCAATTTTTACACTACCAACATATTCATTACCATACTTTTCTTTAATAAATTCTAAGGCTTCACTAACAAATACTTCACTTAAACGAGTAGAATCAGTTCTCATATAAGTAATTAAACCTACACTTTCTCCTGCAATTTCTACTCCTTCATAAAGTTTTTGGGCAATACGCATAGTTTTACTTGCACCATAATTAAATTTATTTGCACAAGCTTGTTGTAAAGTAGAAGTGGTAAAAGGCATTACTCCTTTTTTATTTTTCTTTTTTTCTTCAATTGATTCAATAGAAAAATTTTTAGATAATTTATCTAAAACTTCTTGCACTTCGGCTTCATTTTTTAATTCTAATTTATCTTTTTTATATTTTTCTAAACTAGCTTTAAAATCAGGAAAAATAGCATCAATACTCCAATATTCCTCTGGAATAAAATTCTCTATTTCTCTTTCTCTATCAACAACTAATTTGAGTGCAACACTTTGAACTCTTCCGGCACTTTTTCCACCTGTTTTAGATTGCATTAATTTACTTAATCTAAAACCAATTATTCTATCTAACATTCTTCTAGTTTCTTGACTTTTAACTAAAGCATAATCAATTTTACGAGGATGATTAAATGCTTCTTTAACAGCATTTGCCGTTATTTCATTAAATACTACTCTTTCATAATCCGAATTTTTTAAACCTATAGCATCAAATAAATGCCAACTAATTGCTTCTCCTTCTCTATCAGGGTCAGTAGCTAAATAAACTTTATCACTATTCTTAGCCGCTTTTTTTAAATCATTAATAACACTTTTTTTCCCTTTTATTGGTATATAATTTGGTTCAAAATTATTATCAACATCAATACCAAAACCATATTTACCGCTTGTTGCTAAGTCTCTGATGTGTCCCTTTGAAGAAACTACTTCATAATTACTACCTAAAAATTTCTTTATAGTTTTTGTTTTGCTGGGAGACTCCACAATAACTAAATTACTCATTTGATCCTCCACTTTCTTCTGTTACTTTTTCTGTAGTAGTTGTACTTTCTTTTTTATATTTTTCTAAAGCTTCACCTAAATTTTTAAAATAATTACTTTTAATAGCAAGTGCACTCATTTTTTGTTTAGTTTGAATACTATTATTAATATCAACAATTTCTTCATTTGTGTGAGTTAAATTATCATCATTACTTACTTTAAATTTACCACTTACTGCATTATAATATCCAATACTATCTTGCCAACTTCCATCAGCAAAAATAGCCATATCTGCATAATCACTGAAAACATCATGTCCTAAATATAATCTTGGATCATAGTCTACATTAAATAGATTTAATAGTGTTGGAAGTAAATCAATCATAGTAGTATATTTTTCTACTTTTTCTCCTTCATAACCAGCATTATAAATCATCATAGGTGTTCTATCAATTTCTTTATTAACATTAACATCATAATCTAAAACACTATTAATTTGTTTATTAGTAAGTCCATAAGGATAATGATCAGCGAATAAAGCGATTACAGTATCTTCTAATTTACCTGCTTCATCTAATTCTTTTAATAATTCTTCCATAGCCATATCCAAATATTTCATTTTAGATAAGTAACGTTTAGTCATATCAGAGTAATTGGTATCATCCCATAAGCTCATATAATGATCTCCAAATTCACTATGAATATTATAAGTTTGATGAGTAGTTACACTTGTTAAGTAAACCATAAATTTATCTTCGTCAATAAAATGAGGGACTGATTGTTTTACTAAATCAACATCACTAGTCCATACTCCATAATCATTTGTATAGTCTATTCCTAAATCTTCTACTCCATAATATTTTTCGCTTCCCATATTAGGATGAATTGTTCCGCGATAATAAAAGTGTTCAGTATAACCATGATAACTGCTTGTTTTATAGCCTTCATTTCTATACATATTAAATATTGCTTCATAGTATTTATTACGCATATATGTATTTGCTGTACAAGTATTATTTATAGTAAATAAACTAGTCATAGAAGTAAACTCATTATTACCAGTACTACAATTGTTTCTTGGACTATAATTATTTCTAAAACTTATTCCTTCATCCCACATTTTATAAAGAGTAGGAAAATCTTCTTGATTAATTGCAATCATATTTACACTTTCCATTAAAACAACAATTAAATTTTTACCTTCAAAAATACCTGTATGATCATTTTTCGGAGTTATTTCTCTATTAATAAAATAGTTATTTAAAGTTTTAAAAGTAGAGTTTTTTTCATTTTCAATAACTTTTTCCCAAGCTGTATCATCTATTGTACGAGTGAAATCAGTTATTGTAGTGGCCCCTCCTCTTTTATTTGACACTGTATACGATTCATCCATTTCACTAGGGAAAATCATACTTCTAATATCAGCCCAAAAGTAGACATTAACCCCAAATTGACTAACTGCTAAATTACTATTTTCAGGAGATTTAATTAAATATTTATTTGGTACAGGTTGTAATTCATTTTGCATTTTTTTATTAATTATTGTAACACTATAAATTAACCCTAAAATAATAAGAACTACTACAACTATAGAATGTTTTAAAATTGTAATTAAACGCGCACTACTTTTTTGATATTCATCCTTTAATTCTCTTTTTGCAATCTTTTTACAGATTAATCTATCAATAAACAAATAATATAAAATAAAGAGCAAAGTAACTAATAATAAAGTATATTGAACAAATTTCATACTTATTAAATAATCTTTAATGAAACTAGTTATTTTAGTTCCTTGTTCAGTATTTCCTATTCCCATATAAAAACCAATATAATTATAAAGACCTATTTGCATCCAACTATAAAAGCCCATAATAAATATTACAATTATATAATATATTCTTGCTAATAAATTAGAGAAAAAATGTCCTATATATCCTAAAATAATAGCAAAAATTAAAGAACTAATCCCTATTCTTAAAGTTGACCAATCTTTTAAGGGATTATTCATAAGTAATTTTGTAATTATTTCTGTTGAATAAATAAAACAAAATAATATTAAAATGTTTCTTACTAATTTATTTAAGAAAAAATTTTTTACATTTTTCATAAAAATACCACCTAACATATTAAAACA
>CANQNA010000047.1 GCA_947625005.1 uncultured Bacilli bacterium | reverse complement strand
GATAGTTTAAATAATTATATTTCTGACAAAATTTCAGGGAATCAAAAATATTACTTATTTTTTGATGAAATTCAAAATGTATCAAAATGGGAAATGGTTATAAATTCATTTAGAGCTAAATATAAAGAAAATATTTCTATATTTATTACTGGTTCTAATAGTAAATTATTATCTGGCGAACTTGCAACCCTTATAGCTGGAAGATATGTAAGTTTTAATATATATCCATTTACTTTTAGTGAAGTATGCGAATTAACCAATAATAAAGATAAAAACAAATTTGAATTAGAAGAATTATTTAATAATTATATAAAATGGGGTGGAATGCCTCAACGATTTAGTCAAAATAATGAAATTGAAATTAAAAATTATTTAAAAGATGTCTATAACTCAATTGTAATAAAAGATATAATTGAAAGATTTAAAATAAAAGATATTGATTTATTTAATAGAATAATAACATATATTATCACAACACCAGCTCAAACATTTTCTGCTAATTCTCTTGTAAAATATTTTGAAAGTGAAAATCGAAATGTGTCTTTGGAAACAATATATAATTATTTAGAATATATTACTGAATCATTAATCATAAAAAAAGCTGAAAGATATGATATCAGAGGCAAAAGAATATTAACAGGTAAGTACAAATATTATGTTGCTGATTTAGGATTTACTGAAATACTTAGTGAAGGAAGAAAAGAACAAATTGGTTTTAGATTAGAGAATATAGTATACAATGAACTAATTTCTCGAGGATATAATGTAAATGTTGGAAATATTGAAGAAGGAGAAATAGATTTTATAGCAACTAAATTTGAAGAAAAAATATATGTTCAAGTAGCTTATATATTAGCTGATGAAACTATTGTCAATCGAGAATTTAGTGTATTTGATGGTATCAAAGATAATTATCCAAAATATGTTATATCTATGGATAAATTAAATTTTTCTCAAAATGGCATTATCCATAAAAACATTATTGATTTTTTGTTATCAGATGAAATATAAATAAAAACATACTAAAAATTTACTTTGAAAGAAGTAGATTTTTTTTTTATGAAAAAATATAACTCTCATTTTCAGCCTGGTTAATTACACGAAAGTACAAAAAGTATTTCAACTTGCTTAAACGAAAACAGTTAAATAAGGAAAAACAACAATCCTCCTTTACGAAAGATAAACTATTCAGATAGTGAGCGTTGGTTTTTCCTAAATAACAATAATAAGAGTTTGTAGTAATAATCGATTAATTACTACATCTAAATGGTACCAGGATAGTTATGGATTGTAAGGAACAAAAAACTATAGGCTATGTTATATTAACTTGGAATTCTGAAAAACAGATTATACCTTGTCTTAAATCAATTTTTGAAATAAAAAAATATACACATAATGTAATAATTATTGATAATGGCTCTAATGATGCTACAATAAAAAAAATAAATGATTATAAGAATAAAAATAAAAGCAAAAACATTAATGTAGATATAATTAAATTATCCAAAAACTTTGGAACCACTGTAAGTAGAAATATAGGAATTAAAAAGTTAGAAAACATTGTTGATTATATATGTATATTAGACTCTGATACTATAATAAATCAATTAGCGATAGATGTAATGATAAAAAACTTAAATAACAATTATAATATAGCAATAATCGGACCAGGAATGAAAGATAAAAATGGTAACATTCAATATTCTTATAAAAAATTTCCAAATTTAATGATTAAGCTATATAAAGCATGTCCATTAAAAAAAATACAAAAATGTGGTGAAAAAATGGAGTACATAGATATATCAGAAAAAAAAGATTTTTTTAATGTAGATTATTTAATATCTGCTTGTTGGATGTTAAGAAGTAATATTATAAAAAAAATAGGATACTTAGATGAAAAAATATTTTATGCACCAGAAGATGTCGATTATTGCATGAGAGCTCACCTAATGGGATACATTATTGCCTATACAAATGAAGCATATATAATTCATGATTGGCAACGCCTTTCAAAGAAAAAATTTTTTAGCAAAATTAATTGGGAACATGTTAAAGGACTGATTTATTATTTTAAAAAATATAAATATTTGTTTAATCCTAAAAAAGCCAGTTTTAAATAATTTGACCATAAGAATTAATTTTATGAGGAGGAAAGTGCATGAATTATATAATTTTTGGAGGCTCAGGATTTATTGGGACTCATTTGCAAAAAATGTTAGTCAACGAAATGATAACAGAAAAAGATAAAATATATGTTTTAGATATTGTTATGCCAGGTGAAGAAGGAGTCGTTCCAGGGATAGTTGAAAAAGTAGAAGGCGTAAATTATATACGAACTGATGTTAGAAAAAAAATTAAACTTAATTTTAAACCAACAAAGAAAGATATAATATTTAATTTAGCAGCCGTACATAGAACCCCTGGACATAAAGATTATGAATATTTTGAAACCAATATAAAAGGAGCCGAAAATGTTGTCGAATTTGCCGAAGAAAATGACATAGAAAAAATATTGTTTACCAGTTCTATAGCTCCATATGGTGCTGCCGAAGAATTAAAAGAAGAAACAACGCTACCAACGCCTAATACTCCATATGGAATTAGTAAATTAGTTGCTGAAAAAATCCATGAGAAATGGGCAGTGAAAAATAACAATCGAGAATTAACAATTGTTAGACCCGGAATAGTATACGGAAAAGGCGAACATGGGAATATGACCCGTTTATATAAAGGGCAAAAGAAAAGATATTTTTTCTATACAGGAAGAAGAGACACAATCAAAGCGTGTATTTATGTCAAAGAATTATGCCAATTTATGAAATATAGAATGATAGAAAATGAAAATAAAGGAATAGAAATAATAAATTGTACATTTGAACCAGCCTATACAATTCAAGAAATATGCGAAACTATGCAAAAAGCAACAAATATGAAAAGACATATTATAACAGTACCAGCTGGATTATTAATGTTTACCGCCAGAATACTTGGACCAATTGGAGGAAAAAAAGTGGGAATACATCCAGCAAGAATCAAAAAACTAATGATATCAACAAATATAAGTGGCAAAAAACTAAAAAACAGTGGTTACAAATTTCATTATACTTTAGAAGAAAGTTTCAAAGACTGGTATAACGATTGTAATAATAAAGAATTGATATAAATTGAAAGGAAGTAATTTAAATGAAAATATTTTTTATAAACCCACCATTTAAAGCAGAATATGGTAAATTTTCAAGGGAAAATAGAAGCCCAGCAATAACTAAAAGTGGAACACTTTATTATCCTTTATGGCTAATATATGCAGCAGCATATTGTGAAAAAAAAGGATTTGAAATCGAATTTTTAGATGCACCAGCTAAACCATTAAATACAAAAGAAAGCTTAGATTATATTCAAAAACACGGAGAAGGAACAGAATTAATTGTTATTAATACTAGTACACCATCTATTTATAATGATATAGATTTTGGAGTTAAAGTAAAAGAATTATATCCTAAAGCCAAACTTATATTAGTAGGTACTCATCCAACAGCTTTACCTTATGAAACTTTAGAATACAATTCTAATGTAGATGCTATTGCTAAAAGGGAATATGACACAATTATTTATAATTATGCAACAGCGATTAAAAATAATACAGATTTCTCAGAAGTTAAAGGTATAGTTTATCGAAATAATGATAAAATAGTAGAAAATCCTAATGCTGATTATATAACTAATATAGATGAAATTCCTTTTGCATCTAAATTTATAAAGGAACATTTAGAATTAAAAGATTATTTTTTTTCCGCAGCTGAATATCCAGAAATACAAATATTTACCGGTCGTGGTTGTCCATGCAGATGTAATTACTGTGTTTATCCGCAATTAATGCATGGTAGAGCTTATAGAATGAGAAGTCCCAAAAATGTTATTGAAGAATTAATTTACATACGTGATAATTTGCCTGAAGTAAAAGAAATTGTTTTTGAAGATGATACATTTACCATTGACATTAAACGTATTTCGGAAATATGTGATTTAATGATAGCTAATAATTTACATAAAAGATTTAAATGGTTGTGCAATGCAAGAGTTAGTTTAGATTATGAAACAATGAAAAAAATGAAAAAAGCAGGTTGTAGATTAATTATCCCAGGTATGGAAAGCGGTTCTCAACAAATTTTAAATAATATTCATAAGGGAACTAATTTAAAACAAATAGAGACTTATGTTAAAAATGCCAAAAAAGCTGGTTTACTAATACATGCATGTTATATGGTTGGCAATGAAGGTGAGACAAAAGAAACCATGTATGAAACCTTAAAAATGGCTTTAAAGCTAAATACTGATACAGCTCAATTTTTTCCATTAATTCCGTATCCTGGGACAGAAGCATATAATTGGGCAAAACAAAATAATTATATAAAAGGAAATTATGAAAATTATTGTAAAAAAGATGGAACACATAATTGCGTAATTAATCTGCCAAATTTGTCAAGTGATGATCTCGTAAATTTTTGCGATTATGCGAGAAAAAAATATTATTTAAGATTTAGATATATTATTCATCGATTATATGTAGGAATTAAAAACCCTGAAGATTTAAAACGTTCTCTTAAAGCATTTAAAAATATAAAAAAATTTTTGTTTAACAAAAATGGAAATAAATAAAGTTTCAGTAGCAATGGCTACTTATAATGGCGAAAAATATATAAAAAAACAATTACAAAGTATTTTAAATAATTTAAGAGAATTTGATGAAGTTGTAATAAGTGATGATGGTTCTAATGATAATACATTAGAAATTATAAAAAAATTTAATGATAAACGTATAAAGTTAATTAAAGGTCCCCAAAAAGGATTAAATAAAAACTTTGAAAATGCAATTGCCCATACAACAGGAGATATAATATACATTACTGATCAAGATGACGAGTGGCTTCCAAATAAGATTTCTATTACAATTCAAAATTTTAACAATAATCCAAATATAATTTTACTTCAGCATGATGCTTTTATAGTTGATGCTAATGATAAAATTTTATATCAATCTTTTGCAGAACATAGAAAAGTAAAAACCGGAGTAATAAAAAATATTATAAAAAATTCTTATCATGGATGTTGTATGTGTTTTAGAAAAACATTAAAAAATAGTATTATTCCTTTTCCAGACGATATATTTTTATACGATCAATGGATTGGCATAATTGCCGAACTTAATGGTCAAACTAAATTTATTTCTGATAAATTAATTAAATATAGAAGACATGGCGAAAATGCTTCATCTTTTGTACATTTACCACTTAATCAAATGATTAATAATAGATACAAGATTATAAAAGATTTAATTTATTATAAATTAACGAGAAATAAAAGGTGAGAAAAATGTTAATATATGTAATGTTAGTTTTAGCTATTGTTTGTCTATATTTTCCTCTAAGAAAAAGAAAAAAACTATATTGTAGCTTAGTTGGAATAATGCTATTTTTAGTTTTAGCATTTAGAGATTTTTCTATTGGAACAGATGTAAAAATGTATGTTTCTTTTTTTAATATAATTAAAGATTTATCATTTAATCAAGTTATTTATTTTTGCAGAACAAGAGATATCGAATTTATTTATTATTTTTTTAATAAAATTATTTCTCTTTTTTCTCAAAATCCTCATGTTTATATTGCAGTATGTTCAATACCATATATTTTTTGTGTTAGTAGATTCATTTATAAATATTCAAAACAGCCATTACTTAGTTTTTTAATATTTTTAGCATTAAATTATTATGCTTTTAGTTTTTCAGCTTTAAGACATTGTGTTGCAGCGTCATTTTTAATATTAAGCTTTGATTATTTATATAATAAAAAATATTTTCCATTTTTAATATCAGTATTAATTGCATCTTTGTTTCATCGTACAGCTTTAGTTTTTTTAATATTATATCCATTAGTTTATTTTAAAATAGGATATAAACAAATTATTGGAATTGTAAGTGCAATTCTCGGAGCTTTTATTTTTAAAGATAGAATTATAAATTTATTACATATTGTATTTAATTCAGGCCATTTTTCATTTTATACCGAAAATAATACTTCATTGAGTTTATGGTTTTTTATCTTTAATTGTCTTATATATTTTTTTGAATTATATATATTAAATATTAATAAAAATAAAGAGGAAAATACAATTTTATTAAATTTACAATTTTTTTGTATTTGTTTTGCCGCTCTTACCCCAATATTAGCTGAAATGATAAGGATAAGTATGTTTTTTGGAATTTTTTCAACTGTTGGATTGACTAATACAATAGCTGCATCTAATAATAAATATAATATTTTAGCTTATTACTTAATTATTTCACTACTTCTTATTATTTACTTTTTATATTTTTCTTTACCAAATCATAAGTTAATTCCTTATATAAGTATTTTTGGAAAGTGAGTGCTTTAATGACAAAAGAAATGCAAAGTTTAGAACAATTATCGAATGAATATCATCTTATTTTAAATTCTAAAGAATATAGATTAGGCAGTAAACTTTTAAATATTAAAAATAAAATAAAAAAAGGCCACTTTTTATCAGTATTAAAGGATATCAACATTCATTATCAAATGAGAAAATATTCAAAAGAATGTCATAGTATATTTAATATAAATAATATCCCAATAAAAAATAAAAAAATTATAATCTATACATGTATAATTGGGAATTACGATAAATTAAATGAACCAACATATATAAATGAAAACTGTGAATATGTTTTAATTACTGATAATCATAAAATTAAATCTGAATACTGGAAAATATATAGGGTACCGAATGAAATTATTAAAAGATTTCAAAGTAATACTACATTAATTAATCGATTTTATAAATTAAATCCGCATATAGTGTTTCCAAATTATGATTATTCAATATATATTGATGGATGTGTTAAAATCATCTCAGATATATCAACATTAATTAATAGTATTTCTAATAAAACTGGAATAGCTTGTCATATTCATAGTAGTAGAGATTGTATATATGATGAATATAAAGTATGTAAAATATTAAAAAAAGGAAATACATCGGCTTTAAAAAAACAATTAAAAAGATATCAAAAATTAGGATTTCCCAAAAAATATGGAATGTTGGAATGTGGTATCTTAGCCACAGATATAAAAAATGATATGGCAATAAATATATTAAATTTATGGTGGAATGAATTTAAACAATCAGAAAGTTTAAGAGATCAAATAAGCCTTCCATTTATTTTATGGAATCTAAACTTAGATACAAAGTCAATTGGTACTATTGGAAATAATATATACGATAACCCTAAATGTATTGTATATAGGAATCATTGAAAGAGAGATTATTTTATGATTAGTAAAATTATAAGTTATATAAAATGTCCATTAAAAATTATTATCTTTTTAGCCCAAAGAAATATTATACATATAAATGATGAAACATATTTAAAGATGTTATATAAGGTTATTCTTGGTCAAAAACTAAATTTAAAAAATCCACAAACATTTAATGAAAAGTTACAATGGTTAAAATTACATGATAGAAATCCAGAATATACTAAAATGGTTGATAAATATGAAGCCAAAAAATATGTAGCTTCAAAAATAGGAGAAGAATATATAATTCCAACTCTAGGGGTTTACGACAAATTTGATGATATAGATTTTAATAAACTACCCAATCAATTTGTAATAAAATGCACACATGATTCTGGTGGACTTGTTATATGCAAAGATAAAAACAAATTAGATATAAAAAAAGCTCGAAAAAAAATTAATAAATGTTTAAAAAGAAATTTTTATTGGATTGGCCGAGAATGGCCATATAAAAATGTAAAGCCTCGAATAATAATTGAACAATACATGACTGATGAATCCAAAGTTGAATTAAAAGATTATAAAATATTTAACTTTAATGGAAAAGCCAAAATAATACAAGTTGATTATAATCGTTTTGTTGAACATAAAAGAAATCTATATGACACAGATTGGAATTATATTGAAGCAGCAATTGAATATCCGACAGATAAAAATGTTAAAATAAATAAACCAAAAAGTATAGAAAAAATGCTAGAGTTAGCAGAAGTCTTATCAAAAGAAATTCCCCATGTTAGAACAGACTTTTACTGTATAGAAGATAAGATATATTTTGGAGAGTTAACTTTTTATCACGAAGGCGGATTTGGAAAATTTAGTCCAGAAGAATTTGATAGAGAGTTAGGAGAATGGCTAAAATTACCTGGGGGGGGGGTATTTAATAAAGAATAACAATTTAATAATATTAATTAGTTTTGCTTTTCAAAATTCAAAACAAGATTTAATTGATTATAAATTTTTTTGTTTCAACGGTCAACCTAAAGTGTTATTAGTATGTTCTGAAAGATTTTCATCAAAAAATATGCTTGAAACATTTTTTGATATGAACTGGCAAAGATTAAATATATTAGAGGGTGGGCATAAAACTGATAAATTTCTAAAAAAGCCAAAACATTTAAGTTTAATGTTTAAATTATCAAAACAATTATCTAAAAATATCCCTTTTTTAAGAGTAGATTTTTATGAAGTCAAAGGTAAGGTTTATTTTAGCGAATTAACATTCTATCCAGCTGGAGGTTTTGAACAATTTGAGCCAAAATATTGGGATTATAAATTAGGTAAAATGCTAAATATAAATTATAAAAGTTAAAATATTAGATATTAATAATTTTATGAAACTTAATTAAATAATTTTAAAGGAGCATAATTATGAAGTCAAAAATAAAAAAAATAATTCTTAATTTTGTAAATTGTATTGAAGAAAAAATATGGTATTATCATGTATATAGATATGAAATTATAATGATTAAAAAGAAAAAAAAGTTATATTCAAAAATTAAATTAACAAAAGCTCAAAAGAAACAAATTGATTCATTTTATATAGAAAATTATAATAAAAAATTTAGCCATAAATGGCATAGATTATATCAAAGCTATTTAAATGTATATGATAAAGAATATTTTCCCCAAATACTGTTTTCTACAAAGTTAGAATCAAAAATGAATAATAGAAAAATTGCTAAAATTCTTGAAGATAAAAGTTTAATTGAGCTTTTGTATCAAAATATCGACAAATTATATATTCCTAAAACATATGTGTTAAATTGTAGTGGTATTTTTTACAATCAAAATAGAGATATCATTTCTAAAAAAGAAGCTTTAGAAATTTTAAAAAATGTTGGTACAGTTATTATTAAGCCAACGATTGGTTCAAATTCTGGCAAAAATGTTAATAAAATAAGTATAAAAAATAATATAGATATAAATACAAAAACAAGTATAATTGATATTTTAAATAAATACAATGAAAATTATATTATTCAGGAATGTATAGAAAATTGTCATGAATTAAAAGCATTAAATCCAACTTCTATTAATACATTTCGGATAATTACTTACACAATTAATGGCAAATTATATCATTGTCCAATTGGACTAAGAATTGGAACTAATAATAGTAAAGTTGATAATTTGCATTCTGGCGGTATTTGCGTTGGTGTTTCAGATTCAGGAGTATTAGGAAAATATGCTCTAAGAGAAAATGGAGATGTTTTTTTAAAACATCCTAACTCTGGAATAATTTTCGAAAATTATAAAATACCAAACATTTCTGATATGATAAAAATTGCCTATGAATGTCACAAAAGAACCCCACATCAAGGAATAGCATCCTGGGATTTCACTATTAATAATAAAAATAATATTTGTCTCATTGA
>CANQNA010000046.1 GCA_947625005.1 uncultured Bacilli bacterium | reverse complement strand
TTAAAAATATAAGATGACGTGCGTCATCCTATTTTTAAGCTATCTTAGATTTTATATCTTCTATAAATTGATTTAATTCTTCACATTTTTCTAAAATGTCATTTTCTTTTAAACAATGATTAAATTGTTTAGTTAAAATTACATTCATTCCTGAATTTTCAGCAAAACTTAATAAATCATTTAAGGCAACTTCTGTAGAGTATACTTCTTTTCCTTTACAACCAATACTAACTGCTATCATTTTTTTACCTTTTAATTCTTTTCTAGCATATAAAGGATTTAATCTATCTATAAATATTTTTAAATCACCTGATAATAAATTCCATCTTGTAGGAGTAATAAACATTAAAGTATCTTCTTTTCTAATAGTTTCAATATTTTTTAACATATCATCTGTAAAATCACATACTCCATCTTTATCACAATCCATACAACCTGTACATATATGTATTCTTTGATTACCTGGAACTATTATTTTTGAACTAATTCTTTCTTTATCTAATTCTTCTTTAACTTTATTGGCTAAATTATAACAATTTCCTTCTCTTCTTGAACCTACAATTATTAACATATTTTCTTCACCAATATTAGTATAAATTAAATTTAATTTTCTATTCAAAAATTGGAGTAAAATACTCTAATTCTAAATAATCAAACTTTAAAAATATCTTTTTCTTGTATATACTCTATTAGCTTTATCTATCTCTTTAATTACTTGATTAATTATTATATCAATCTCCATTTAATCACTCCAATTTAATTGTAGCAAATACTTTAATATAATCAAGTAATTCGACAAAGTATTATATTATTTGATAATATTTTAAAATACTATCTGCAATAGAATAACCTATTGCTTTTCTATTTTCTACTATCCATTTTGCATCTTTTTCATTATCATGATAAGCAACTTCAATTAAAAGACCAAAATTTAAATATAAATTATTTACTTCTCCTAGAGCTCCATTAGCATATTTAACTCCTCTATTAGCTTCTTTGTCTTTTTTATCATAATAAATACTAAATAAATTATTTTGAATAACTTGAGCAAGAGAATAGGCATTACTACTTGTATCATCTACCCAAGTTTCAATACCATTTCCAGTATGATCTAGAGAAGCATTTGAATGAATTGCTATATGAGCATCTACGTGTAAATAATTACTATCTGCTACCCAACGATTAATATTACCCCAAGTTTCATTACGATATACTGTTACTCCATATTCTTTTAATCTTTCTTCTACATAATCAGCTACTTTATTCATTTCTTTCATTTCATTTGTAAATCCTACACTGCTTACTCCAATATTGTTTCCTTGATTAGATGGACTTAAATAAATTTTATATTTATTCTTTTTCCCTATATGAAAATCAAATTTCTTTTCAATACTATCATTTTTCTTATCTTGTTTTACAATTGTTCTGACTGTCATATCTTTATCAATTGTTAAAGCATCGGTATATTTAATACCGGATTCGTTAGGATCACTTCCATCAGTTGTATAATAAATATCAGCATCAGTATCTGGAGTTTTTAATTCTACTTTAGTACCTGCTACTATATTTTTAGGATTATAATCAATATATACAGGACTTAATGTTTCCTTTTCATTTAGAGTAAATATTACTTCTCCAGTTTTAGTATATTCTTCATATCCTTGATATAAGGCTTTTACCACTATTTTATAATTCGTTGCTTTATCAAATATTTTACTAGATAACATACAAGTTTTCTTATGAATATTTGCTTCTTTTATAACTTTACCTTCTTCATAAACTTGTAAAACATAATCAGTTGCATTATCTCCCCCTTCATAAGTTAAAATAACATCATCATAATCTAAAACAGTATTAAGTTTTGGAGTAGTTATAGTTACATCACTTACAGGAGAAATTAAACTATATAAATCTATAGAACTAATAACTTGATTGTCTTCAATTATTTCATAAGTTAAAATAGTTTGTTGTCCTTCATAAATACTTTTATCTATACTAAGTTCTGTACTAGTTAGCTTACTTTCTTTAATCTTAGTGCCATCTTGCATAATCCTCAAGGTATAATCATTTTCTATTTCTCCATCAATTAATAACATGGAATCCGTTTCTTGATCTAAAACTAAATTATTATCTTTACTGAATGATGGCTCTGTCCAAGTAAAATCATAAGGTTCATTTATTTCTAAGGAATTACCTTTATTATCATAGGCAATAACGGTTATTTTATATTTAGAATTATATTCTAAAGCATCTGTTGTTAAAGTAGCATTTGGTTCTTTTACTGTTAAATGTTCTAAACTAACTCCATAATTATCATATAAAATAACATCGTATTCACTAGCACTTTTTACTTTTTCAAAATATAAATAGAAAGTTGATCCTATATTATCCACTTTAATAAAATCAAAATTATGTAAAATTCTTCCACTATTTAAAATAATATAAGCAAAAATAAGAGTAGTTACAATAAAAACACCAATAATAATTAATAAAGTATAAATAATTCTTTTCATATAACTACTCTCCTATACTATACAATTATACAACATTAAAACTTAAATTCATAGACTTTATTTTATTCTTATGTTATACTTTTTTTGGTGATAATAAATGAGTAAAAAGGGATTGTTAGTTTTAAGTAATTTAGTTTTTATATTTGTTTTATTAGCATATATTTCTAGTGGAAGATTAATAGAAATTGGTAATAATTTAACTATTAATTTAACTTATTTTATTTATCCATTAGTTTATTTGTTTTTAGCAGTCATTAGTAATTTCTTTGATTATAAAGAAGCGAAAAAAAGTGTTAGAGCGGCTACTATTGGAGTAATTGTTACTATACTTATTATAATGTTACTTAATTTAATACCTAGTAATATGGCTAGTATAGAAAATGAAATATTATTTAAAAATTTATTTACTCCTAATAAATTAGAAATTATGAAATTTACAATATATTATCCTAATTTAATTTTTACATTTAGCTTCTTAATTCTTAACTTTATTGCTAGTTATATCATGATTGCTATTTATAATGCTGTTAAAACTGAAATTTATGATTTTATAGCCTTTTATCTAAGTATCTTTATTTCTTTAGTTTTATTTACAATTAGCTTAGTATCTATTGATTCTCTTTTAATAAAAGGCTTAGCATTTCGAGAATTTATTTATAATTTAACTACTGGATTTATTGTTATAATAGTTTTAAGTATAGTTATTTTAATAATTAATTCTATTATTAATAAATTTAAAAAATCAAACCAAAATTAACGGTTTGATCTTTTTTTTATCTTTTTTACTTTCAGTATAAAGTGCAACTAAGTTGTTTTGATAAGTAAAAAGAACATAGGAAGAATTATAAGTATTATTAAACTCTCTTCCATTTTTTATTTGTTGAAATTTTTCTTCATTAACTTCTTCTTTAGGATAACAATCAAATATTTCTTCTAAAGTAATTAATTTAAAATTACCTTTTTCGATATCTTCTAGAGTATAACTTTCTTTTAAAGTAAATTTTCCTTGACTTAATCTTTCTAAATCAGTCATAGTAGCATAAGTATTTAAATATGATCCTATATCTCTAATTAAAGAACGAATATAAGTTCCTTTAGAAACTAAAACCTTAAATTGAACATATTCATTATCTATTTTTAATAATTCTATTTTTTTTATAGTCACTTCTTTTTTGGGCAGTTTAATTTCTTCTTTATTTCTTGCATATTCATATAATTTTTTGCCATGGACTTTAACGGAAGAATACAAAGGAACTTCTTGGTTATAACTTCCTGTAAAATGTTTAAATGCTTCCTGTATATCTTCAAGAGAGGGAATTAATTTTGAAGTTTTAAGAACAGTTCCTGTAATATCTAAAGTATCAGTTAAAACACCAAATTTCATCGTAGCTTTATATTCTTTTTCATTACAAGTTAGAACATCACATAGTTTAGTACATTTACCTAATACACAAACCAAAACCCCTGTCGCAAGAGGATCAAGGGTTCCAGTATGACCAATCTTTTTTTGGTTTAATGTTTTCCCTAAAATATTTACAATATCTCTACTTGTATAGTTTTTAGGTTTATTTATAACAATTATTCCATTATAATCCTTCATTTTCGTGAATCTCACTTATAATACTTTCAATTTTATTACCATATTCAATTGATTCATCATAAACAAATTTTAATTTAGGGGTATGTCTTAAATCTAAACGTTTTGCTAATTCGGTTCTAATATATCCACTTGCTTCTGAAATTTCTTTTAAGATGATTTCTTTATCTTCAAAAGAAGTAAAATAAATTTTGGCAAAAGATAAATCATTAGTAACTTCACAACCAGTGATAGTAATTGTTTTTAATATACCATCTCTTGCTTTATTTAAAACAATATCACTTATTTCTTTTAGCATTTCTGATTCAATTCTCTTTTGTTTTATTTGATTCATTTCTACACTCTTTTCTTTTCTTGTTCTTCATAACATTCAAAGATATCTCCTTCTTTAATGTCATTATATCCTTCAATAGTTATACCGCACTCTAAACCAGCTTTTACACTACTTGCAGTATCTTTTTCTCTTTGTAAACTACCAATTTTACCATCATAGATAATTACTCCGTCACGGATAATACGAACTTTGCTATTATTTTTTATAATTCCTTCTTTAACGTAAGAACCGGCAATGGAACCAACTTTAGAAAATTTAAATAATTTACGAACTTCAGCATTACCTAAAATTACTTCTTCAAATTCGGGATCTAAAATACCTTTCATCGCTTGTTCCATTTCTTCTACTAATTTATAAATAATTGTGTATAAACGAATTTCTACGTCATATTCTTTGGCAACTTCTTTAGTTTTTGAACTAGGAGAAACATTAAATCCAATAACTATTGCTTTAGAAGCATTTGCTAAAATTATATCACTTTCTGTAATAGTTCCTATTCCACTTCTAATAACTTTAATTTTAACTCCATCTATATCAATTTTTTCTAAAGCATTTTTAACAGCTTCTTCTGACCCACGAACATCACATTTTAGAACAACGTTAATTTCTTTAGTACCTGATTGAATTTTATTAAATAAATCATCAAAAGAAACGGTTTCTTGTCTAAATTTTTTATCTTTATATTGAATTAAACGTTTTTCCGCTATTTCTCTTGCCGTTTTTTCACTTTCAAAAGCCATAAACTTATCCCCTGCAGAAGGTGTATCAGATAATCCAGTAATTTCTACAGGAGTTGAGGGACCTGCTTCTACAATATTTTCTCTTAAATCATTTTTTAATGTACGTACTCTACCATGAGTAGTTCCTACAACTATAGGATCTCCTAAACGAAGTGTTCCATTTTGAATTAAAAGGGTTGCAACTCCTCCAATATTTTTATCAATACGAGATTCAATAACACTACCAAGAGCATAACGATTAGGATTAGCTTTAAGTTCATTTATTTCACTAATAGCTAAAATGGTTTCTAATAATTTATCGACTCCTTCTCCAGTTTTTGCACTTATATTAACAAAAGGAATAGATCCTCCCCAATCTTCTGGAGTAATATTATATTCAGCCATTTCAGTTTTTATTTTTTCTACATTAGCAGTTGGCTTATCAATTTTATTAACTGCGACAATAATTGGCACATTAGCACTTAAAGCATGGTCAATTGCTTCTTTAGTTTGAGGCATAACTCCATCATCAGCCGCTACTATTATAATAACAATATCTGTGACACTGGCCCCTCTTGCTCGCATTTCAGTAAATGCTGCATGTCCTGGAGTATCTATAAAAGTAATTTTATTAGAATTATATTCAACTTGATATGCTCCAATATGTTGAGTAATTCCTCCACTTTCTCCTTCAGCTACATGACTATTTCTAATATAATCTAAAAGAGTTGTTTTTCCATGATCAACATGTCCCATAATTGTAACAACTGGAGGACGAGATACTAAATCTTCTTCTTTATCAATAATTTCATACTGTTCAAAATTAGAAATATCTTGAGTTTCCGCTCTTTTTAATGTTTTCTTATAATCTAAAGCAATTACTTCAGCTGTTTCAAAATCAATAGATTGATTCAAACTAAGCATTATTCCTAATTCAAATAATTTTTTGACAACTTCTGTTCCACTTACTTTTAAATTTTCCGCTAGATTAGCAACTGTCATACCATCTTCAAAAGTAATAATATCTTCTTGCACTTCATTAGTAGAAAGCTTTTCTTTATTTTTATACATAGCCTTTCTACTTTTAGCATAATCTGCTTCAGTTTTTTTCTTTAATTTTTGTTTTTTAGCTGATGTATCTTTAACTTCTTTTAAATTAGATTCCATCATAATATTTTCTACAGCTTCATCCAAAACATCTGCTTCAGAATAATCTATTTCACTATCAGAAGAAATTATATTAATAGCATTATCTAACATAATGATAGCATCTTCATCCAAAATATCTGTACTAGATGAAACTTTAATAGATAATTCACGACATTTAATTAAGACTTCTTGAACACTTAAATTTTGATCTTCAGCATATTCTTTTACGGTCATTTCCATCATAAAATTACCTTCTTTCTTTTTATTTTATTAAATTTAATAATTCTTCATAAATACTATCAGGAACAACAGATTCTAAAACATGATTTAAAATCTTTTTCTTTTGGGCTTCTTTAATTACTGCTTCATCTTTTTTTAAATAACAACCTTTGCCATTAAGTTTTCCTGATTCATCTACAAAGATTTCTCCTTCTTTATTTTTTACTATACGTATTAAATTTCTTTTTTCTAATCTTTCTTTTGTTACAACACATAAACGCATAGGTATTTTTTTAGACTTCATCACTATTTCCTTCTTTTTCTAGTTCTTCCATCGTTTTTATATTAATTCTAAATTTAGTTAATTTACTAGCTAGTTTAATATTAATTCCTTTTTTCCCTATAGCAAGAGATAAATTTTCGTCATTAACAACAGCTAGTGCAACTTTCTCTTTATCATCTTCTACTATACTTACAATAACATCTTTAGCAGGACTTAAAGCATTCTTAATAAATTCAGCTTTATCTTCACTATACAAAACTAAATCAATTTTTTCTCCATTTAATTCACTTAAAATACTACCTATTCTACTTCCTCTTTCTCCAATACAAGTACCAATTGCATCTACTCGAGGATTAGTTGAATATACAGCAACCTTACTTCTTACTCCAGCTTCACGAGCGACAGCATAGAGCATTAATGTTCCATCTCTAAATTCAGGAATTTCGTTTTCAAATAAACGTTTAACAAAACCATAATGTTTTCTAGTACATAAAATTAATGGTCCTTTAGGTGTTGCTTCAATTTTAGAAATATAAACTTTAATACTGCTACCCATTTTAACAACTTCTCCGGGAATCATTTCACTTTTTGGTAAAATTCCTCGAGCACGTCCTAAATCAACATAATAGTTTTTATTATCTTCCATGGCTAAAATACCAACCATTAATTCATCTTGTTTATCACTATATTCAGCGACAATACTATTTCTTTCAGCTTCTCTAATTTTTTGAGTTAAAACTTGTTTGGCTGTACTAGCAGCAACTCTTCCAAAATCTGCAGGAGTAACTTCTGTTTCTATTGTCTCTCCAATTTCAATATTAGGAACTAACTTTCTAGCATCTTCTAAAAGAATTTGAGCATCTTCATTAATACTTGGTTCTGTGTAAGTTACATTTCCTTCTTCATCTACAATTTCTTCTCCATCAATATAATCTTCTACTACTACTAAATAAGAATAAACTCTAATATCTCCTGTTTCTCGATCAATATTTACTTTAACATTTGTTTTGGATTTAAAATTTTTCTTATACGCAGTTATTAATGCTTGTTCTAATCCTTCAAACACAATATTTTCATCTATTTGTTTTTCTTCTGTAATATTTTTAATTGCTTTAATTAAATCTTTTCCGTTCATAATTATCCTCTTTCCTTACTTGATATATCTAAAATATATTCATCCTCAATTAAATCAGCTTTATCTAGTATAGGATTAATTACATTAGTCGCTTCCACTACTGTATCTAAATCTAAACCATTTAATTTATCTAATTCAATTTTTAAAAAATTATTTTTATTTTCTCTAATCCATTCTATTTTTTCTATAGATATTTCCATTTTTGTCATAGGTTCTTGAATTAAATCTCTAATTTTTTCTATAACTTGTTCCATACACTCCTCCTAGCATTAATAAAAGTGGGATTATTGCCCACTTAAATCTGATAAACAAAGTATATCATTATTTTTAATTTATGTAAAGAAAAACTAAATTATGTTACTTTTAAAATATTTAGTCTTTTTTCAAAAATAAAATAAATTATAATTTCTTTAAAATAATTGACTATAATAATATTTTATAATATAATGTAAAAGGAAGTTTTTAAGACTCACTGATCTTTTAATAGATACTACAATACATTTTATTATAGGATTTGTTGTTTAAGACTTCCAGGTGTTGGGATTGTCCAATGCCTTTTTTTGTGCAAGAAATAATTGACAAATCATATATTTAAGGTATAATAGTAATTGCGTTTGATGGCAGTATTTTTCTTTAATAGTAATGTGTTTTATTTGAAATAACTTTAGTAACTTAAGACTGCCTAAGTGAAAAATTAATAAACACCCTACTAATTTAAGAAAAATTCCGATTTAGCGTAATCTAAGAAAGGAGAGAAAAAAATGGCAAGATATACTGGACCTCAATACAAAAAATCTCGTAGACTTGGTTTTTCTACTTTAGAAAATGGCAAAGAACTTGCTCGTCGCCCTTATGCTCCAGGAATTCATGGAACTAGCAGAAGAAAAAAAGTAAGTGAATATGGAGTTCAATTACAAGAAAAACAAAAATTAAGATTTATGTATGGATTAACTGAAAAACAATTTAGAAGAACTTTTGATAAAGCTTCTAAAATGAGTGGTATCGCTGGAGAAAATTTCCTAAAATTACTTGAAAGTAGATTAGATAATATTGTTTATCGTATGGGACTTGCTCCTACTAGAAGAGGGGCAAGACAAATTGTTAACCATGGACATATTCTAGTTAATGGAAAGAAAGTTGATATTCCTTCTTTTACTGTTAAAGTTGGAAGCACAATTTCAGTTAAAGAAAATTCTTTAGAACATGGTGCAATTAAAAATGCATTAGAATTAAATTTACCAACTCCAAGTTATGTAGAATTTGACAAAACTAAAATGAGTGGTACTTACATTAGACTTCCTGAAAGAAGTGAACTTAATGCAGATATTAATGAATCATTAATCGTTGAATTTTATAATAGATAGAAGCCTTAAGCTTCTATTTTTTTTTGCAAAAAAAAAATTAATCTAATAAATCGAGCAAAAATTTTTGAATTAAAATATATTTATTAGAATAATCACTTTTCATTTTTAAATCTAAAACATTTAATTCTTCTAAAATATCTTCTATTTTACTAATTCCAAATTTAAAACCATTCTCTTTCGCTAATTTAATTCTATAGGCATGCATTTTTAAATCATTAACAATATTTTGTTCTCCTACTTCTTCTAAACCAATTAAGACAGTATACATCAATTTAAATTGACTAATAATTTTCCCAAGAATATTAATAGGTTCAATTTTTAATTCTTCTAACTTCCAAAATTCTATTAACATTTTAGGATTTTTAGTAACCACCGCATTTATAAAGTCATAATTTTCTTCTAAATAATTGGCACAATTAAATTTTATATCTTCTTCAGTTATATAAGAATCTTTTTTTACCAAAAATAATTTTTGAATTTCATTAATTATAATATCTAAATTATTTAAACATTTTTTTTCTAATAATTCTAAAGCTTTAGATTCAATTTTATAATTTTCTTTATTTAAATAACTCCTAATA
>CANQNA010000045.1 GCA_947625005.1 uncultured Bacilli bacterium | reverse complement strand
TGAACAATTAGTTAAGGAAGCTTTAGATTAAGCTCATGAAGTAAATGATAAACTTAATGCCTTTGTTACAATAATAGATGACGCAAAAGGCTGTGAAGTAACAAATGACTTGTTATCAGGAATTCCCTATGCTATTAAAGACAATTATTCCACTAAAGGAATATTATCTACAGGATCAAGTAATACTTTAAACAATTATGTTCCTTTCTTTGATGCAACTGCAGTAAAAAATTTGGCTAGTCATGGAGCAGTGGCTATTGGAAAGACGGTAATGGATGAATTTGGTATGGGAGGAACAGGAACTACTGGACATACAGGAATTGTTCATAATCCTTGGGATTTAACTCGTATGTGTGCTGGTTCTTCTAGTGGTTCTGCTGCAGCTGTTGCAAGTGGAGTAGTTCCTTATGCTTTAGGTAGTGATACTGGTGATTCTATTAGAAAACCTGCAGGATATTGTGGAATAGTTGGTTATAAACCTACTTATGGTATGATTAGTCGTTATGGATTATTTCCTTTTGCCTCAAGTTTAGATACTTGTGGAGTTTTAACTCGTTCAGTAAAAGATGCTGCTATTGTAGTAGATGCAATGAAAGGATTAGATAAAAATGATATGACTTCTTGGGATTCTAGTCATATTCATTTAAGTGATGATTTAACAAGTGAAGTAAAAGGGAAAAAACTATTTTATATTAAAGAAATATGTGATATTGAAAATTATCCAAATCCTACTGATGAATTAAAAGAACATTTAGAAAATTTTCAAAAGACTCTAAAAATTTGTGAAGATGCTGGAATGACAGTTGAAGGAGTCAGTATGGATCAAACTTTATTAAATGCTCTTCCTAGTGTTTATGTAGTTATTTCTTGTGCAGAGGCTACTAGTAATATGTCTAATTTAACGGGATTTATTTTTGGACCTCGAGGAGAGGGAAGTAATTACAGAGAAATGATGAAAGATCATCGAACTAAAGGTTTTTCTCCTTTAATAAAAAGAAGATTTGTTATAGGAAGTTATGTACTACAATCAGAAAATCAAGAAAAATATTTTAAAAATGCTCAAAGAGTAAGAAGATTAATTGTTGATAAAATGAAATCTTTCTTTGAAGATTATGATGCTTATATTTCTCCGGTAGGAATAGGGCCAGCTAAACATTTAGATGGATCACAAGATATATTAGATGATTCAACAAGTGTTTTAGATGAACAATTACAAATTGGTAATTTTGGGGGATTCCCTTCAATTACTATCCCTAATGGATTTATAAATTCTTTACCTGTAGGAGTAAATATAACAGGAAATGTTTATAATGATCAATTAACTTTAAATATTGCTTATGCCTTAGAAAGTAAAATGGAATATAAAAATCAAATTGCAAAGGAGGTAAAGTAATGAGTAAAGTCAATGTAACAATTGGTTTAGAAATGCATTGTGAAATTAGTGAAACTAAAACAAAAGTATTTTCTAGTGCCAGAAATGAATATAGTGATGAAGCAAATACTAATGTTAGACCAGTAGATATGGCTTTTCCTGGAACCCTTCCTGTTGTTAACAAAGAGTGTATTAGAATGAGTTTAATGATGAGTAAAATTCTGAATTGTAAACAACCGGAGTATATGTATTTTGAAAGAAAAAATTATTATTATCCTGATTTACCTAAAGGATATCAAATTACTCAAAATACTAAACCAGCTCCTGTAGGAATGGATGGATATATTGATATTGAAAGAAGTGATGGTACTACTTTTAGAGTAGATATTGATAATATTCATCTAGAAGAGGATGCTGCTAGTATGAATCATTTATATGATATTTCAACTATTGATTATAATAGAGCAGGTGTTCCATTGTTAGAATTAGTTACTACTCCTTGTATTCATTCTGCTAGTGATGCAGTAAGTTTTTTAGAATATATGAGAGCAATTTATCAATATTGTGGAATAAGTGAGGCTGATTCTAAAAAAGGACAAATTAGATGTGATGTAAATGTATCTATATCAGATAATGATGAATTAGGAACAAAAGTGGAGATAAAAAATGTAAACTCTTTCGGTTCAGTTCATGATGCAATAGTTTATGAAATAAAAAGACAAACAGAGTTAAAAGATGCTGGAAGATATGAAGAAGTAGAACAAGAGACAAGAAGATTTGATGAAGAAACAGGAACAACTATCAGAATGCGTAGTAAAGTTGATGCTATTGATTATAAATATTTTGTAGAACCAAATTTACCAAAATTTAAAATAGCAAAAGAATGGTTAGATGAAATTGAAGCTTCAATTCCTGAACTTCCTTATGAGAGAAAAGAAAAATATATGAAAGAGTATGGTCTATCCGCTTATGATGCAGGTATTTTAATTAAAGATATTAATACAGCAAATTATTTTGAAGAATGTATTAAACTTAAAATGGATGCTAAAACTAGTGCCAATTGGATTATTACTCAAATATTAGGTTTTACTTATAAATATGAGGAAGAAATTCAAAATATTTATTTAACACCTAATAGATTAAAAGTTATAACTGATTCAATAAGTAATGGTAAAATTAGTAGCAAACAAGCCAAAGAATTATTCTTTAAAGTTTTAGAAGAAAAAGAAGAACCTGATGTATTAATGAAAAAATTAGGAATGATGCAAGTTAGTGATAAAGGAGAACTTACAAAGATTATTACAGAAATTTTAGATAGTAATACTACTCAAATTGAACAATACAAAAATGGAAAAACTAACATGTTTGATTATTTTGTAGGACAGGTTATGAAAAAGACAAGAGGTCAAGCAAATCCTGTTGTTACAAAAGAGATTTTAACGGAAGAATTAGAAAAAAGATAATATTGGAGGTAAAATATTATGAAAATAAATAATAATTGTGCGAGGAAAGTTTTAATAGAATTAGAAAAGATTCCTTTTGAAGAAACTTTAACAGTTGCTCAGTTACAAGAAAAAATATCTGAATTTTCTCTAGAAGAAGTTTTAAATATAGTAACTTTATTTCATAAAGGGAATTATTTAAGTATAATTGGTAAATTTAGTTATGATGATAATGATGTGTTAAGAGATAATAAAATAAAAGGATTAACAGAAAAAGGTTATAGAAATTTAGATTTAATTAGAGATGAAAAGCTTTGGAATTTAATGAAAGAAAAATTAACTAATTTTGATGATTTATCTATTTATACAATTTTGGATCTTGCTAATAAAATTAAAAATGTTGAAGAAAATAAATTGTTTGATTTACCACTTGATTTATTAAGTAAAAATGATAGATGGTAATAAGTAAATAACTACTTTCAATTAACTTTGTTAGTAGTTTTTTAATGGTCAAAACTTTACTTTTAACAAATTTTATGGTATATTTTTTTTAACAAAAGAACTTGTTTATTATTTTAAGGAGGATCTATATGAATAATAATGAGACAATTACGTCTGTTTATGCCTTGGGTGGATTAGGCGAAGTTGGAAAAAATATGTATTGTGTTGAACATAAAAATGAAATAATAATTATTGATGCTGGAGTAATGTTTCCTGAAGATGATTTACTTGGAGTTGATTATGTAATTCAAGATATTACTTATTTAAAACATAATGAAAATAAAATAAAAGGTTTATTTATAACACATGGACATGAGGATCATATTGGGGGTATAACTTTTCTTTTACAAAGTATTAATTTACCAAAAATTTATGCCCCTCAAATTGCTACTGATTTAATTAGAAAAAAATTAGAAGATAAAAATATGACTTATGATGATATTGAAGTTATTAATAGAGATTCTTTTGTCAAATTTAAATTTATGAGTGTAGAATTTATTCAAACGACTCACTCTATACCTGATAGTTATGGAATTGTTGTTCATACACCACAGGGAACTATTGTGTCTACTGGAGACTTTAAATTTGATTTAACTCCAATTGGACCTATGGCGGATATTCATAAAATGGCAAGATTAGGAGATAAAGGAGTAAAATTACTTTTAAGTGATAGTACTAATGCTTTAAGTGAAGGATATTCTAAAAGTGAAAGTTCTGTTGATGAAGCTTTAAGTGATATTTTTGCTCGTACTAATTCTCGAATTATTTTAGCAACTTTTGCCTCTAATATTTATCGTATTAAACATATTATAGAGACTTGTAAAAAGAATAACCGTAAAATTATAACTTTTGGTAGAAGTATGGAAAATGCTAAAGAAATTGCTCTTAAAAATAATTTAATTAGTGATAAAACTATTTTTATAGAACCTAATGAAGCAAAAGATTTAAAGAAAAATCAAATATGTATTTTATGTACAGGTTCTCAAGGTGAACCTCTTGCTGCCTTATCTCGTATTGCTAATGGAACTCATAAACAAATTCAATTAATTCCTGATGATGTAGTAGTATTTTCTTCTAGTCCGATTCCAGGAAATAGAGCAAGTATAAATCGTATTATTAATAAACTATATTTAAAAGGGGTAAGAGTATATACAAATACAGAATTATCAGATATTCACACCTCAGGACATGCTAAAGGTGATGAATTAAGATGGATGTTAAGAATTATTAAACCAGAATATTTTATGCCTATGCATGGAGAATATAGAATGCTTAAACGTCATGGAGATATAGCAGAATCAGTAGGAATGAAACCAGAAAATATATTTATATTAGAAAATGGTCAAACTTTGGAATTATCAAATAATGGTGCAAAAGTAGGTCATCGAGTTCAAGCGGGAGATGTATATGTTGATGGTTCTCGTATAGGTGATGTTGGTAGTGTAGTTATTAAAGAAAGAAAATTAATGAGCAAAGATGGTATTTTAGTAACAATTATTAATATTGATCCTATAACTCGTGAATTATTAATAAAACCAAATATTACAACAAGAGGGTTTGTTATGGTTAATGAAAATGGTGAATTAATTCATGAAATTGAAATGAAAGTTACAGAAATAGTTAAAAAAACTTTATTAAAAAGTTATAATTATTTAGATTTAAAAAATCAAATTATTTTTGAACTAAATCCTTTTATTAGTGAACTAACTGGAAGAAGACCAATTATTTTACCTGTTATTATGGAAGTTAAAAATAATGTGTAACATGTATTAAAATTAATCATTTAATATCTTGGAGGATATTTAAAATGATTAATTTTTTTTCTAGTTTATCGGCTCCAGTTCAAGCAATTCTTGCCTGTACTTTTACATTTTTAGTAACATCTCTAGGTTCAGCAAGTGTTTTTTTATTTAAAAAAATAAACAGAACAGTGATGGATGCTTTTTTAGGAATAAGTGCAGGTGTTATGATATCAGCAAGTTTCTTTTCCCTTTTAAATCCAGCTTTTGATATGGCAAATACTTTAAAAATGAATTCTGTAGTAGTTGTAACTTTTGGTTTTTTAATTGGTGCAGTATTTTTATATTTTTGTGATAAATTTTTTGATAAAATGTTAGAAAAAAGAAATGCCACTGATAAAAAAAGTATAACTCTTTTAATTTTTTCAATAGTTATGCATAATATTCCCGAAGGAGCAGCAGTTGGAGTTGCCTTTGGATCAGTAGTTTATGGTTTAGATGGAGCAACAGTTTTAAGTGCAATCGCTTTAGCAATTGGTATTGGGATTCAAAATTTTCCCGAAGGAGCAGCAGTATCTTTACCTTTAAGAAGAGAAGGTTATAGTAGATGGAAAAGTTTTATAGGAGGATCTTTAAGTGGAATAGTTGAACCAATAGCAGGTTTCTTGGGAGCTCTTTTAGTTTTAAAAGTTCAAACTATTTTACCTTTACTTTTATCTTTAGCTGCTGGAGCAATGTTATATGTTGTTATTGAAGAAATTATTCCCGAAAGTCAACTGAATAAAAATAAAGGTTTAATTGCTCTTTTAACTTTAGTAGGTTTTTCTCTTATGATGATACTTGATGTAGCCTTAGGTTAAATTCTAGTTTACTAGAATTTTTTACTTTACGTAAAATTTTAGAATTAAAAAATCTATATTTGTCGAAGCCGTTTAAAAGAAAGTTAAGAACCTCTATATTATAGGGGAGGCATGAAATATGCTCAAAATGAATCTTAAATATAGAAAGGGGACATTGATACTTGAGTTAAAAGGAGAATTAAATAAAGAAGAAGCATATAAGTTAAATGATTACCTACCGGCAGCAATATTAATTCATAATATAAAAAAATTAGTATATGACACCAGTTATTTAACTTATATAGATAGTATTGGTTTAAAGGTTTTAAAAAGAGGGGTTTATGCCGTAAAAGAAAATTGTGGAAAAATAATTTTTAGCAAAAATTCTCAAATAAAAAATTTGATAGAGGGATGATATGGATATACTAAGTCTTATAGAAGACAATAAATTATTAATTTATAAAATAGCTCGTAAATTTTATAATTTAGATATTAATGATTTATTTCAAGCTGGTTGTATTGGAATAATTAAGGCAAGTAAAAAATTTGTTGACGATGGGACTTGTAAATTCTCTACTTTTGCTTATAAATATATTTTTGGGGAAATGTATGAACTTGCTAATGCTTCAAGAGATATTAAATTAAATAAAATGTATTTAAAAACAGCTAAAGTAGTAGAACAAGCTCGGTCGGTGCTTACCCAAAAGTTAGGAAGGAATCCGAATTTAGAAGAGATAAGTCTTTATACTGAATTAGATCCTAAATTTATTGAAAGTGTTATGATAATTTCGCGAGAAATAATTAGTTTAGATGAAGAATATAATGAACAAAATGAAGGAAATAATCTTTATAATGCTTTAGGAGTAGAAGAGGATATTGATACTAAAATTTTGATTAATGATTCCCTAAATACTTTAGAAGAACCTATGAAATCTATTATCGAATATCGTTATTTTAATGATTATACTCAAACAGAAATTGCTGATATGTTAGGATTAAGTCAAGTTAAAGTATCTCGTTTAGAAACTAAGGGAAAAAAGAAAATAAAAGAGTATATTGATATTGCTGCATAATTAATAGAAAATCTTTCATAATAAAAATGGAGGATTTTTTTTATGAAAAAAGAGGAATATTTAAAATTAGTAAATGAATTAACTCCAAAGCCTAAAAAATGGAAAAATTGTTTAAACGCTTTTTTAGTTGGAGGTATTTTAGGAGCATTTTGTGAAATTATTCGTTTAGTTTTAGTAAATCAATTTCATTTATCTTCAAAAAGTGCTTGTATGTGGATAGGATTAATTTTAATATTATCTGCTTGTATTCTTACCATAACTCATATATTTGATCATTTAGTCGCTAAATATAAAGCAGGATTGATTGTACCTACAACAGGATTTGCTCATTCTGTTCAAAGTGCTATTTTAGATTATAAAAAAGATGGTTTAGTAACAGGAATGGGAGCGAATGCTTTTAAACTGGCAGGCTCAGTTATTGTTTATGGTGTTGTATCAGCATTTATTTTAGTGATTGTGAAGGTGATTTTTTGTGGTTAGTTTTAATTTTAAAAATGTATTCATTAATGATTTTTATTCAATTGCTGGTTCTAGAGAAAAAAATGGTAATCTAAAAAATGTAAATGTTTATTTAAATGATTATTTGTTTGGAGAAAAAACTTTTGAAGATGCAGAAATTAAAATGCAAGCTTTAGTTTTAAATAATTTAATCAATCAAAATACAGAACCAGATATTTTAGTCGGAGGAGAACTTTCTAATCAATTATCTACAACAAGTATTAATATGACTAATAGAAATATCTCTTTTTTAGGTCAATATTCCGCTTGTGCTACTTTTGTAGAAAATTTAATAACACTAGCTAATTTAATTGAAACTAAAAGACTTAAAAATGGGATAGTTTTAACTAGTTCACATAATCTAACGAGTGAAAGACAATTTAGGTATCCAATAGAGTATGGAGCACCTAAACCTGATTATTCAACGTTTACAACAACAGGGGCGGTAGGAGCATTTTTATCTTCCAATTTAAAAGGAATAAGAATAACTAATGGAACAATAGGAAGTGTAGTAGATTATGGTGTAAAAGATGCTTATAATATGGGAGCAGTAATGGCACCAGCGGCTGTAGATACTTTAATAAACCATTTGAAAAATACTAAAACTACTATTAATGATTATGATTTAATTTTAACAGGTGACTTAGGTAAAATAGGAGTTAAAATATTTGAAACTATGTTAAAAAAACAAAATATTATTATAAAAAATTATTTAGATGCTGGAAGTATAATTTATACTAAAGATCAAGATATTTTTGCTGGAGGAAGTGGTCCTGTTTGTTTACCATTAGTTTTATTTAATAAAATATTGCAAACAAAAAAATATAAAAAAATTTTAGTAATTGCAACAGGTTCTTTACATAATCAAACTATTGTAAATCAAAAACATTCTTTACCTGCAATCGCTCATGCAGTTACTTTGGAGGTGCAATAATGACTATTATTTATTCTTTCTTATTTTGTGGTTTGGTTTGTTTAATAGGTCAATTATTTTTAGATTATACTAAACTTACTCCAGGACATTTAACTAGTATGTATGTAGTAATAGGAGCAGTGTTAGGTTTTTTAAATATTTATGATAAAATAATTGAAGTTGTTGGAGCAGGAGCAACTATACCAATCATTAATTTTGGTAATAGTTTATATACTGCTAGTCTAATTGGTTATAAAAGTTTTGGAGTATTAGGAATTTTTTCTAATATGTTTGATACATCTTGTTTATCTTTAAGTGCAACAATTATTTTTTCTTTTCTTTTAGCATTAATAAGTTACCCAAAAGATTAGGATAAGTAGCAATTATTATTTAAAAGATAATATAGAAGATACTTTTACCATATGATTTGAACTATGATTGAAATCTAATATATATTAATTCTTATAAAGTAATTATAAATTAAAATTAACGAGATTATCTCGTTTTTTTATTGAGTTATTTTTATTATTAGTTTATAATTGTAATAGAATAGAGGGATTGTATGAAGGATAATAAAGTTAATGTTGATTTAATAGTTCCTGCAATTGGTGAAAAATACAATATTTTTATTCCTGTAAGTAAAACTGTGGGAGAAGTAATTCAAATATTAAATAATATAATAAATGAAATGTGTGGTTGTTTTCCTATCGACAAATCTTTATCTTTATTCGATGTAATAGACAATAAATTTTATGAAATAGACGTAGAAATAATTAGTTCTGGAATAAAAAACGGAACTATTTTGGCATTAATTTAGGTGAGATATGAGAATAGTTTTAGAGCAGAAGAATAAAATTAATTCTATGATGTTACCTAATGAATTATCAGGTAATTATTGGGTAAGTGATAGTGACGGAAAAAACTTAATAAATATTGAAGCCGATAATAATGCTTGGATTTTAAAAAGTAATACCGAAATTAAAATCACAAAAAGTTTAGAAGAAAAACAATTAACTAATATAAACTATATTGACTCTATAAATTTACAAGAAGGAAGTTTTTATTATTTTACTAACATTATAACTAAAGAAAATTATACATTATATTGTCTTCCATCATTAGAAAAATTTGAAAATTTAGTAGTTGATTTTAATCGAGTAAATAAGTTTGTAATAGGCAACAAACAAAATAATGAAATAACAGTTAATAATATTAAATTTGCTGATAAACAAATTTCTTTTGAATATGATAAAATAGGAATCTTATTAAAAAATTTAGATCCAAAAAACAATTTATTTTTAAATAATAATTTAATAACATCAGCTTATTTGGCAAGTGGAGATATTATTTTTATTGCTGGGTTATATATTTATTATTTTGGGTCTCTTATATTAGTTGCAAATGATAAAAATGATTTAGTATTTGATTCTGTTAAAATAAGTAAAAGATTAATAAAACAAAATGAAGAAAGAGATTATACAAATTCTATTGATAAAGATATTAAATTTTTTAATAAAGACAATTATTTTCAAAGGCCTCCAAGATTTAAAAGAGGCATAGAACATAAAATTTTCCAAATAGATGCACCAACAAACAAAGAAAATCAAGAAGAAATGCCTTTAATATTTACTATTGCTCCAATGTTAACTATGGCAATGACAAGTATGATTACTGGATTTTCTTCTTTGCAAAAGATCTTACAAGGTGATAGCACTTTTAAACAAGAAATGGCTCCCTTACTTGTTTGTGCTTGTATGATTATTTCCATGATTTTATTTCCTATATTTCAAAAATTTTATTTAAAAATGAAAAAAATTCAAAGAGAACAAAAAAGAAGAAAAAAATATAAAAAATATATTAATGAAAAACGAGAAGAAATATTCAAAGAAATAAATTATCAAAAACAAGTTTTAATTGAAGATAACTTACCTTTAGAAAATGTTGCTAATACAATACTTACTAAATCAAGAAATCTTTGGGAAAGAAAAATAGAACATATAGATTTTTTAGAATTAAGATTAGGAATTGGTACTAAAAAACCCGATATTGAAATTAAATATCCAGAAGAACATTTTACTATGGAAGAAGA
>CANQNA010000044.1 GCA_947625005.1 uncultured Bacilli bacterium | reverse complement strand
TGGCTTTTAGGTATTGTTATGACCTTTATAGTTCTCTTTGCCTCTTTTTTGGCTATATCTATTAATTATTCTAAAGCATTCAAAGTTAAGAATAATATTGTAGATTTAATAGAGAAAAATGAAGGTATGACAGAAGATGCCGTTAAAGATATATATGGATATTTAGAAACACAAGGTTATATTTTAAAAGGTAAATGTGACTCAGGATATACTGGATTTGATAGAGATGGTAAGGCAAGTCAACCCAATGAATCTTTATATTGTGTTAAAAAAAATCAACTTGCTGATTCAGATACAGGGATAGAAAAAACTTACTATAGTGTACAAGTATTCTTTAGATTAGATTTACCTATATTTGGAGAAATATTTACTTTTAAAGTTAATGGTGAAACTATGACCATATATTTTGCAAAAAATGGTAATCATTTTTTCTAGTCATAAATAAGGCATAGACGCTCAAAATAAAAAAAGTGGGGTAATAAACATGAATGTAATCGTTGCAAATCAAAAAAAAGAAAAAATAAATCAATTAGATATTGATGTTATTAAATCAGTCGAAGGAGAACATTCTGTTGACGAATTAATTAGTATGTTTACTAATTTTTTCTTTAACAAAATGATTCTTGATGTGACTGCAATTAAAGATTTTACAAATATGAATAATATTAGAAAATTTATTCAAAGTCTGGATCCTTCTAAGATAATTTTATTTCTTGGGGATTCTTCTTTTGAAACTAGCAAAGAATTTATTAGTGATTTAATTAGTATGGGTGTGTATAATTTTGCTCATTCTATTCAAGAGGTAATGGCATTATTTAATAAACCTAATACTTATGAAGATGTAAAAATGTTACATTCTGATACTAGTTTTAGAGGTGGATTTGTTCAAGATGATAAACCTAAAGAAATAGTAGATTATGAAGAAGTAGATGAGTTCCGTGATGGAGTTAGAGTTATTGGAGTTCAAAATTTAACTGATAATGCAGGGTCAACTACTTTAACTGTTCAAATGGTAAAGCAGCTTAATTTTAATTATAATGCTATAGGTATTGAAATGAATAAACAAGATTTTATTTTCTTTACAGAACCTAATATTTATTCTTGTACTTCTAAATTTGATGCTATCAAAAAAATCAATGAACATACAGAATGTGATGTAGTGGTTGTTGATTTGAATAAGTTTGATGATTTGAGTTTTTGTAATGAAGTTATATATTTAGTAGAACCTTCTACAATTAAATTAACTAAATTACTGAAAAAAAATAGTATAGTTTTTGATAGATTAAGAGGCAAAAAAATTGTTTTAAATAAGACATCGTTAAAAGAAAGTGATATTAATGCTTTTGAGGTGGAAGCAGGAACTAAAGTATTTGCTTGTGTAAATAACTTCAATGATAGATCTAAAAGAGTCTTAACTGTAGATGAATTGCTTGTAAAACTTGGCTTTAGTAAACAACGTGTTGGTAAAGGTGACTATGAAGAGGAGACTAAGTAAGGCTTTTTCTAATAAGAATATTTGACAAATTTAATTTAATATATTATAGTGTAAATAAGAAAGAAGAGGTATTTATATGAATTTAGTAATGTTAGGAGCATTAGGTGACTTTTGTACTAAGATGTCAGGTATGTTAAAAATTGTAGGTTTTGTTCTTACTATTTTTAAAGTAGCTATTCCATTAATTATTGTTATTTTTGGAATGGTAGATTTAGGAAAAGCTGTAGTTGCAAGTAAAGAAGATGAAATAAAAAAAGCAGCAAAACAAATTTTAATTAGAATTGCTGCAGGAGTTTTGATATTCTTTATTCCTACTTTAATCATATTTGTATTTGAATTAATTAGTGATTATAATGAATTAATGGATGAAAGTCAATTCGATGTTTGTAAAACTTGTATACTACATCCTGGTGACTGTTCGACTGACGATTTAGCAAATTAGAAGATTAAAACAACTTTACAGTTGTTTTTTTTTATTGTATAATATTTAATGTAAGAATATGGTTTTTAGATTGAGTGATATAAATGAAGAAAAAAATATTGATTTTTTTAAGTTTCTTTCTTTTATTGTGTTTTATTGTTAAGGTTGATGCAGACACTAATGTAAAGGTAGGCGAAACGACAAAAATTTTTTCTAATAGTGCATGTGTAATTACTGATTGTACTAGTTTAAGTTCGGCATTAGAAGTTTCTTTTAATGAAAATTATTGTCAAGGCAAAGGAATAAGTAAAGAAGAAGCAGTTACTGTTGAAGTTGCTTGTAAAGATCAAGGGAATCAAACTTTAAAGGTAAATGTTTTAGGGGAAAATGAAAGCGTTTCTAATACAAAAGATATTTATGCAAATATAGAAGATGCTCAGCAAGTACAATGTTCAGCATTGGGAGATTTACGAAAAGATATTCAAGGTATTTTTAATATTGTTAAAATAGTAGTTCCTGGTTTAATTATTGTTATGAGTACTTATGACTTTATTAGAGCAATTGCAGGTAAAGTTGAAGGCGAAACAAAAAAAGCTTTTCAAAAGTTTTTGAAACGTTTAGCATTTGCAATTATTTTGTTCTTTTTGCCTAATCTTTTAGATTTTCTATTAGGATTAATAGATCCTAGTTACACAACTTGTATAAATAGTTAACTAATAAAAAAATTAAGTAAAGGAGGTGTGATATGAGTAATTTGGTATTAAATGCCGCTAATTGGTTTTGGGGAATAATGATTAATCTTTTCTTGGCTTTAGATTGGGTTGTATATACTTTTATAAATTGGTTATATAGAGTTTTTATTTTAGTTGCCAAAGTTGATATTTTTAAAGATGGTACACAAATTGAAGCAATAACAAGAAGGATTTATATTATCGTTGGTATTGCTATGTTATTTATCTTTGCTTATAACTTAATTTTATTAATTGTTAATCCCGAAGGTAATCAGTTAGGAAATATGGGCAAAGTTGTTAAAAATGCCATTATATCAATTATTCTTGTCACTTTCCTTCCTTTAATTTTTTCATATATGATGACTATTCAAAATCATATATTAGATTCAAATGTTATTGGTAGATTAGTATTAGGTACTTCAACAAATAATGATGCAGATAATTCCAATAAAAATGCTGGTATAGAGACAGCGTTGACAATTTTTTCTTCTTTTTATCATCCAGTGGATCAATCGATGTTTTCTTGTAGAACGGGAAATAATGTTCCCGATATATGTTCGAAATATGTTGACGCTTATGATTCTGCAATGAGTTCTAATAATATTAATAAATTCATTTGGGATGAAGATTTAAAAAAAGGGGCAGTAGATGGTGAAATAGAGTATAATTGGGTAATTTCAACACTAGCTGGAGGATTTGCTCTTTGGATGTTTGTATCATTTGTTTTAGATATAGGTAAACGTGTAGGGAAATTAGCATTTTATGAAATTATTTCTCCGATTCCTGTAATGATGAGAATTATGCCTGGAGATAAAATGTTTGATAAATGGTTTA
Organism: uncultured Bacilli bacterium; assembly: GCA_947625005.1. The sequence continues at coordinate 7,228 of CANQNA010000044.1, read as the reverse complement.
AAGGAATAAAAGATACTTATATATCTTTATTTGTTAGATTAGCAATTGTTTATTTTTCAATGTATGCTATAACTTTAGTACCTGATATTTTTAATAATATGTGGACGGATGGAACATTAGATAATCCAGTATTAGTATTCTTAGGAAGTGTAGTAATTATTTTAGGTATTTTAATGTTTGCTCAAGAAGCACCTAAGTTACTTTCTGATATCTTCAGTAATGGAGGAGAAAAAATTGGACTTAATCCTGCTAAGAAACTTAGAGAGGCTAAACCATTTATGGCTACTGCTGGAATGGTTGGTACTGGATTAGGAGCAATGGCAGAAAACGCTTATAAATCAGTTAAAGACAATGGAGGAAAAGGATTGATTAGTTCTTCTTTAGGAGGATTATTTGGCGGTGCTAGAAGAGGAGCCGTTGGAGGATGGAAAGCGGATTCGTTTGATGCTTTAGGAAAAAATATTACTGCGGCAAAATATGAAGCAGCAAAAGCGCGAGATGCTAGGGATACTAGAACAGCAGAACGTCAAGAAAAAGGGGCTGTTACTTATATCAAAGATGGAATTGGAGGAATTAAAGATAATATCAAGGATTGGATTGCAGGAAGCAATGCCAGTGAATTTTTTGCTAAAGGAATTAATGCAGTAAAAACTACCAATGGTCGAATTAAAGATCAAGCAGAATATAACAAAAAGAAAGTTTCAAGAGAAATTATTCAATCTTATCAAGATTCTATCCGAAAAGGTGAAACTGTTTCATTTGGTAATAAGTCTTACAATGGAAAGAATTTTGGAGACAATGTAGAAGCAGCAACAAAAGCTATCGCTGAAGCAGTTGCTAACCAAAATAGAAAAACGGTTGCAGATAATTATAAAAATAATTATCGATTATTACGTGATGATTTAGATACTTTACTTAAAGCATTTAAAGATAACAGAAATGCTTGGGGTCCAAAAACAGAAGAAGAGTTAGTAAGTGCTATAAGCAACAAAATTAATGATTTAAAAACATCTACGGATCCTGAGGTCAATTCTTTAAAGCCTTATTTTGATAAACTTATTTCTGGAGATCATATTAATTGGACAGGAATGGAAGAAATTTTATCTACACCTATAGAAGTACTTAAAGATGGTGAAGATAAAAATGCAGAAAAAACTAGAATGGCATTATATGAACTAAATGATGCAATAGATAAGGGTATGAGTGCTGCTTCTGTAAGAAATTATAGAGATGCAGAAAAAGAGAATAAAAAGTAGGTGAAATAAGTGAATAATAATCAATTTTTAATACCGGCTAATTCAAAAAAATCAATGTTAATATTAAGTTTCTTTAATATTACTGATTTGATTATATTTGGTGGAGGATGTACATTGACTTTTATTTTATTAATGATTTTTAATACCAATAATTCAATAGAGTCAGCAATCTTGATATTACTTCCTGCGATAATAACAGGAATACTAGTGTTACCGGTTCCAAATCATCATAATGTTCGAACATTTATAATTAATGTTTATACTTATTTTGCAAATAGAAGAACTTATTTTTGGAAAGGTTGGTGTGTGAGAAATGGCAAGTAATTCCAAATATACAGAAGATTGGTTACCAATTGAAGATATAAAAAATGGGTTTATTGAATTAGAAGGTAAATATTATGTTACAGGAGTTAAAATTGAACCAAGAAATATATTTATTTTAGATTATACAGAACAACAAGCGATAATCTTTAATTTCCGTAACGTTTATAATTCTATTGATTATGAATTTTGGTTAATGGTTGCTGATAGACCTGTAGATATTAATATGTATTTAGCTCAATTACAACTTGCTTATAATCAAGCACCAAACCAACAAATTAGAAAATTAATTGGTCAGGATATTGACAAGGGGGAAAGATTTAGAAGTACAGAAATTAATGCTGTAGATACAGAATATTATATTTTGTTTAGAGATAAGAAAATTGAAACTTTACAGAAAAGAGTTCATCAATTGATTTCAAGTTTAGCAAGTTGTGGATTAAACTCTAAACAGGTGAGTGATGAAGATTTGAAAGTATTATTAAATAGTTTCTTTAATGGTAATAGGAATATTGAATATGGGACGGTGATGGCTAGTGAATAAAAAATTGAAAAGCGAGCTTGCTCCTAAAGGAATTAATTTTAACATTAATGATTTTTTAATAAGTGATATGTATTCTAGTATTTTAACGATTATAAATTATCCTAAAATGATTGGTCCTGGGTTTCTAGCAAATGTTACTAGTATTCCGGGGGTTAAAATGGTTATCAAACATATTCCAATTGAATTTTCTACCATGTCAAAAATGATTAATAAAGAAATTGCTGATTTAAAAATGCGTTATCAAAATGAACATGATAGAACTTTACAGGAAAGTATTAGACAAGATTATGAATCATTAGAGTCTTTTGTTTCTATGTTAGCATCAACTCAATCAAAAATATTTGATTTTCAAATGCATGTAATGATTTCTGCTAATACAAAAGATGAATTGGATATGAAAAAAATTCAAGTTAGAAATTACTTGGATGCTTTAGGTATGAGAGGAATACCTATGATGTTTGAACAAGAGAAAGTATTGAAAAGTATTATTCCGATATTTCCTAAACAAGATATTGAACTTCGTATAGGAACACCGATTCCTAGTCCAACTATTGCGGCAATGTATCCCTTTGTATTTGATAGTATTAAAGATCCAGGAGAAGAAAATTCTATTCCAACTTTACTTGGAGTTGATTTTTCAGGCGGAGTAGTTTTATTTAATCAATTTTTATATCAAATCCGTAAAGAGTTTAATCGTAATAATGCTAATATGATTATTTTAGGTACATCAGGTAGTGGTAAATCTACTGCGGCTAAATTGATGTTACGTACTCATATTAGAAACGGTTGTCAAATTATTTGTATTGACCCTGAAGGTGAATTAGAAGAAATGACTAAATCTTATGGAGGAGACTTTATTTCTCTAGGCAAAGGGGGAGAATTTGGTTTAATCAATCCATTAGAGGTTGTAGTAGATGTAGATGATGAAGAGTTACAACAAGGATTAGGTTATACAGTTTTAACTCGTACTTTACAATCTTTAAAAGCTTTTTTAAAATATTATAGTCCTTCTATTGAAGAAGATGTTCTGGCAATGTTTAGTGAAGTATTACAAGATACATACAAAAGATTTAATATAGATTTTAACACTGATTTTAGTAATTTTAAGTCTAGTGATTTCCCTACTTTTGATGATGTTTATTCAACAATAAAAGGAAGATTACTTTCTATACCAGAAATGACTAAGGAAAAAGATGTGTTAGAAAGATTAGAGTTAAAAATAAGACCTTTTGTTAAAGAATTACGTTATTATTTTACTGGACATACTACAATTGCTCAAGATAGTGATTTTATGGTATTTAATATAAAAGAAGTTATGAATACAGATGAAAATATTCGTAATGCTTTATTTTTTAATATTTTAAAGTTTGCTTGGGGATTATGTTTAGATAAATCAGTTAATACAGTAATGATGGTGGATGAGGCTCATGTGTTACTTGGTAGTAAAAATGAATTAGGTGCAGAATTTTTAGCTCAAATTCAAAGACGTAGCAGAAAATACAATACAGGAACTGTAATTATTACTCAACAACCTACAGATTTTGCGGCAGATAGTATTATTGTTCATGGTAAAGCAATATTTGATAATGCATCTTACTATTTAGTTATGGGACTAAAAAAACAAGCAGTTGATGATTTAGCAAAATTAATTGATTTGAATGATAATGAAAAAGAGAGTATAAAAAGTTATTCTCAAGGGGAGGCATTATTTGTTTGTGGTAATAGAAGAATGAGAATAAATATAGTAGTAACTCAAGAAGAATTAGATTCGTTTGGGTCTGGTGGAGGACTATAATAGGCGGTGATATTCATGAAAAAAAAGGTGCGTTTATTAAAACTAGAGATTATGGGTGTATTCTTGGTTTTAATAACCCTTTTTTCAGTTATGAAAGTACAAGCGTCTAGTTTCGCTTATAATGATTTTGATTGGAATAAATTTTATAATGAAAATATAGCTTATTGGACAGATTATTGTGGAACTAATGCTTCTAATTTATCCCATGAAGAATGTATAGAAATAGTATTATCAGGAAAAAAAGAGTTTTATATAAAATTATATAAATTATTAGCAAAATATGAAAAATCAGGTTATAAATTAGACGATAATATAATTTTGGCAACTGCCTTTTTTGATTTAACTCCTGATACATTCACAGAAATTCCCGAAGATTATCAAGAAATGTATACAGATGGCTCGGCTTACAATATTGATTTAGAAGAAAATGTTGATTCTTATGATATTAATTCTGATGAAGAAATAGAATACTATCAAAAAGAAAAAGATAGTTTAAAGACTTTAATTAAACATATGCTTTCTTATACAGCAACTTGTAGTGGGGAAGTAGCAAAACCTAGTGTAGATGAAAATGGTAATAAGGTTTGTAACCAAGGGTCTTTAAGTGGAGATTCTTGTGTAGGAACAATTAAAACTTATGATTTGTATTATTCAGAATATTTAGCAAATAAGGTTGGTTTTTTTGGTAAATTATTGGGTTTAGCTGATGAAAATAAACAGGATTGTTTAGAAAAAAATCACGGAACTAATTATAGTGTGAGTGGAACTAAAAAAATTAATTATGATATGTATTGGAACTTTTTAATAAATAGTAATTATTTTGATACTAAAAAGCATTTAGAAAGTAGATATAGAAAAGTTCTAGATAATACAAATTATAAAACTATGACTGAATTAATGAAAGACGAAAAAGCTTATGAAGCACAAAAAGATGAATTAATTAAAATTAGAGAACAAATTGTGGGTGAAATTCAATCTATTTTAGAAGATTATGAAGATTATTTTGCTGATACTCCTGATAGTTTTGTTAATAGTGGTTGTTCATTAGGAAATATATGGTGGCCTATAGGAAGTGCCGAGGTTAGTGAAGAAAATGGTCTTTTATTTGCGAAAGGAGATCCTAGTACAGTAAAAATTAATAGTTCATTTGGACAAAGAAACGATCCTTTTAGTGGAAAGAAAACAACTCATGCAGGGGTAGACATTGCTGGAATTTCTAATGAAACAAATGTAATTGCGGCCAAAGATGGAGTAGTAGTTTATCCTACACCAGGTAGTCCGACAAATTGTCCAAGTAGTTCTTCTCTAGATAGTTGTGGAGGAGGATATGGAAATTATGTAGTTATTCAGCATAATGATGGTTCTTACACTTTATATGGTCATATGTATGCAAATAGTATAACTGTAAGTGCCCAAGATTCGGTTAGTCAGGGTCAAGTAATTGGAAAAGTTGGTAGTAGTGGAAAGTCTACAGGGGCACATTTACATTTTGAAGTACGACAAGGAAGCAATAGTTCAGCTTCTGCTATTGATCCAATTACAGTAGTTTCTCCTGATAATCCACGGCCTGCTAGTGCGGTATGTAATAATAGTTCTGTAAGTGGTGATTTTCTAACTTTCTTACATAGTTGGGAAAATGGAGGAACAGCTCCTGAAAGAAATGGAAATTATGTAGTACATGATGATGGAGCAGGAAACCCTACAGTTGGCTTTGGAGTTGCTTTAAGATATAATATTGAAAGATTTAAAAATAAAGGAATAGATGTATCAGGTATGGGCGTTGGTTCGGAAATTAGCAAAACAATAGTCGACGAAGTAGAAATGGAAAAACTTAATGAATCATTTAATAATGTAAGAAATAAATTAGGAGAAAATGGCATTACTTTAGCAGAGTATCAACTGGAATCATTAGTAAGTAGATATTATAATTGTGGAAATATTAATAATTTTCCAAAGAATTATTTACAATATGGAGATACAGATGCTTTATATGATAATTATATGCGTAATCCTGTTACAGCAGGAGGCGTTTATTTATCAGGGTTAGAGAGAAGAAGAAAAGCAGAATGGCAATTATTCCATTATCATAATTACCAACTTAATACGTAGAGGGTGATCTAATGAATTTTGAGTTAAATAAAAAAAATATAATATTAATTAGTGTTGTGCTTGGTCTATTGATTTTAGCAAATATTTTAATACATTTAGAAAGAAATTCAAATAAAGAGAATGTTCAAGAAGAAAAAATTAGGCTTGTTGATAATTATAGTAATTTTTATACAGTTAGTTCATGTGTTTATCGTTATTTAACTTATTTACAGAGTAAAGATACAGATTCTTTAATGAAAGTATTAGATGAAGAATTTATAACAAGTAATGGAGTTAATGAAAATAATGTTTACAATTTTTTAAATACTTATGAAACAAATGTAAGTTTTAATGCTCGAAAAATGATGGAAGAAAAAATAAATAATAATATTACAAAATATTATGTTTATGGTTATGTAGAAAAAGATATTATTGATAATTCTCCTGAACAAATTGATGCTTACTTTATTGTAAAATTAGACAAACAAGAACAGGTTTTCACTATTATGCCTTATAGTGGAGAAATATTAAGGTAGGTGTTAAAATGGAATTTATAAAAAAACATTTAAGTTTAATTATATTTTGTTTAGTAATTTTACTTGCAGTTATTTTTTATATAATTTATAATCAATCTCAAGAAGAAAATTATTATGAACAAGCAGCTGATATTTCTTTAAAACATTATGAGGCTAATGAATATATTCCAGTAAACATTACTTATGATGGTATGGCTAAAATTTATTTACAAGAGTACGTTTATAAATTAGAAAATGACTTAAAGGGTGCTTATAATCTTTTAGATGAAAGCTATCGAAATGCTAAGTTTAAAAATTATGAAGATTTTGTAGAATATGTAAATAGTATTATGAGTGCCAAGACAAGAGAAGCAAATGTAGTTAAATTCGCAATTACTGATAAAAGCAATTATCGAGATTTTGATGTTTATGATGCCAATAATAATTTATTTATCTTTAGAGAAGAAGGAGTTTTACAATATAAAGTTTATTTTGATAGATATACAGTAGAAATGTAAAGAAAAGGAGGTGGCTCTTTGTGGCTGAGAAGTACAAGGCTAAAGGAAATGGTCAAAGTAATATAGAAACTTTAGATATTCCTGAAAAGACAAAAAAACAAGAAAAACAAGAGGCTAGTGCCAAGGTTGCTAAAACAGGTGCAAAAGCAGCTGCCTCTTATTTTGCTCCTGGAGTAGGTGGTGCTGTTGTT
>CANQNA010000043.1 GCA_947625005.1 uncultured Bacilli bacterium | reverse complement strand
AGAGATTCAAGAGTAAAAGAAAGAAGAAAATACGGTCTTAAGAAAGCAAGAAAAGCACCTCAATTCTCAAAGAGATAATTACGAGAGTTTTTTTACAAATCAATACAATACTACAAAAAACCGGTAATCATTGGTATTACCGGTTATTATTTATGTTTAAAAAAGTTATTAAAAGCTATTAAAAGTTGCAAAAATTTAATGCTTAATATACACGCAATATACACGTAATATACAAATTTATTTTGTATATTCAATAGTAACAAAGTAGCAACTATTTTTAATATATATATAATATTTTTTATCTTAATCTTAATCTTAATCAATTCAATATAATATATATTAAATTTTTTTAAATTTAATATTTAAAATTTTTAATTTATAAAAAAAATAAAGTAAAAATTTATTGAATTTACTGCATTTTATATGTGTACTGAAAAAAAAATTAAAATTTTTTTAAAAAAAGTGTTGACAAATAAATTTTTTAATGATACAATGTTCGCATAGAAGCTCAAAGTAATTATTTCGACCAAAATGTCAAGGAGGTGAAATATATGGAACATTTGAAATTACCTTTATACGCTCTTGCAAATATCCAAAGGGGAACTACACTATCAGATTCAGATAAAACTAAGCCAAAAGATATGTTCAATATAAAAAAAGTTAAAGTGTTAACATATGGAAATTTATTACCACTTTGTAAAGCACTAGATTTAAAAAATACTATTGATGAATCTTCTACTAATCAAAACGATATTGCATATATTAATATGAACAACAAACAAAATAATTGTTTAATACAAAAAGAAGATATAGTACTTCCTATAAGTAACTATGATTATGAACCAATATATATAAATTGGCAAAATAGTAATGAAATGGATTATATATATCATCAAAAAACAATAATATTAAGGGCTAAAACTGATAGAATACTTCCATTATTTCTATATTTTTTACTAACAACTGATTATATTAAAAATTATTTTAGGGAAAATGCAAAGGAAGGCAATAGATATAGATTAGTTTGTAAAACTGTTATGGACCTTGAAGTAAGTATACCTAGTATAGAAGAACAAAAAAAATATATTGAACTTGCAATTAAAAATAATGAAGAAAGACTAAAAATATATAATATGTTCGAAGATGTTGCAAGAAACTAAATAAAATATAAAAAAGTATTGGTAAACCAATATCTTTTTTAGCGTGTGGGTTGAGCCGAGAAGTACAACATGAGCTTTTATTAAAAAAAGAAGCAAAATTAATTGCTTCTACTCTATTAAACTTTGCCTTACTATAAATGTGATAATTTATAACATCTATATATATATTAACATATTTATATATAAAAGTAAAGGTTTGATAGAAAATATTTTTTTTAAAACGTCATTGAGCTACAATGTAGCTTTTTGGTCGGTATATGAAAGGAGGAATTTCTATGAAAAAAAACAAAAAAGTAGCAGATACAACAATTGAATTAAAGGAAAACGAAAGAGTTGAAGATACAACAATTGAATTAAAGGAAATTGATAAAGCTGAAGATACAGCAGAAATCGAGCCAGAGGAAAATACAATAAATATAACTATTGACGATAAAGTATTTTCACTTATTATCCCTTATAATTTTTTAATAGAAGGAGATAAAATATATTATTATGATATTGGTAAAGAGGAAAAAGAAATAAAATTACTTTCAAGTTGTTTGGTATTTATAACTGGAGTTATATTAAACACTGATAATAATACAGAAAAGCTTGTTATAGCTATTAAAAAGTATGGAAAATGGAAAACTGGTATCTTTAAAAAGAGCCAAGTATATAATAGTTTAAAATTGTTAGATTTAGCTGATTTTGGTATTCCAGTTAATAGTAGAAATTCTATTAAATTTATAGAATATTTATCTACTTTTGAAAATATAAATACTGAATTCAAAAGGATACCAATTAAAAAATCTGTATCTAAACTTGGATGGGCTAACAACAATACTGAATTTGTTCCATATTCTAATAATATTATGATAGAAGATGATTTAAATTCAACAAAATGGATAGGAGCATTATCAACAAATGGTACTTTAGAAGAGTGGGTAAACGGTGTTAAATATTTGCGTGTAAATAAATTATTTCGATTTATTTTATCGGCTTCTTTCTCTTCACCTTTAATATCACTTCTTAATCAGAGAATATTTGTTATTCATAACTATGGTGCTTCAAGGGCAGGAAAAAGTGCTATGCTTCAAACTGCTTTATCTGTATGGGGAAAACCAGAAGATATGATATGTACTTTTAATTCTACAACTGTTGGAATGGAAAGACTGGCAAATTTTTATAATAATTTAGTGTTAGCAATAGATGAACGACAAATAAATAATTCACAAAAAGAGTTAGAAAAGCTAATTTTTACCTTATCAAGTGGTTTAGGAAAAGTACGTGGAAACAAAACTGGTGGTATTCAAGCTCTTAATGAATTTAAACTATTAATTTTAACCACAGGAGAAGAAACTATAACTACCCGTTCATCTACTACTGGCATTGCTACAAGAATATTAGAATTAGAGGGGTCACCTTTTGACTATAAATAAGTTCTAATATGTATGAATTTTTATCAAATAATTATGGCACTGCAGGTAAAAAGTTTATTGAGGCTTTAATAAAAAAATACTCAAAAGATGATTACAAAATATTAAAAGATAATTTTAACAAAATAAAAAGTAATCTACAAGAAATTTCTAGTAATACAGTATCTTCTTATATATCAGCAGTAGCTTTAGTTACATTAAGCGATATTATTGTTAGCAAAGAAATATTTGGTAAGAGTGATTATGAAGATTCAATTAAAATGGGAGAAGATATTCTTAAAATGTTAGACAATGACAAAGATATAGATGTAGTTGAGAAAGCCTACGATTTTATAAAGAGTTATACTTTAGCAAACCATTCTAACTTTAACGGAATAAAAGATTTTGACCAAAGGTATGATGAAGATGACGTATATGGTGACAGCTATAATAGGTATGGTATATATAATAATAATATTTATTATTATTTTCCACACACATTAGAAAATTTACTTGAAAGTAATGGGTTTAGCTTTAGAAAAACCATAAGAGAATTCGCAAAAAGAGACTATATTTTATATAAAAAAAGCGAAGATGATTCGAAAAATTGCTACTCCGTACAAAAGAAGTATAGGAACAAAAATATAAGGTTTTATGCCTTTCCTATGCAGCCTGCGGAAGTTAAAAAAAAATAGATAAAGATTATTACTAGCTTTTTAATATAGGGTTAGATTTTTCGATTTTTATATAAAAAGCTAGTTTTTAATTTATTATTATGAAAGGAGATAAATATTATGATACATACTATATATTTAAGTATTAAAAACATTTTAATAAATCAAATACCTAATTTTTATCATTTATTTAAAAGGTGTGATACTAGGTGTATATATTCATTTAAATATAAAAATATTCGTTTTTATTATTTTAAAATGTCTAAATCTTTACTAATTCAAACAGAAGTTGATAGGGTATTAAATAGATACAACATCACTTTAGATGATAAAAATGAATTTATAGACAAATTAACAAATATTATACTGGAAGTAGTAAATATAAATAAAGAAGATATTATATTTAACGTATGTCGATGTGATTATAAAGTTGACTTACAGCTATCGAGCTTGGAAATGCAAAATATATTTATCTTACTTAATAAGCATAGGACTAAATATAAATATATAAAGTCTACCACAGTTTATGACACTAGTATCTCGCTAACAAATCGTTCTGCTAGTTATAAAATAAATATATACAATAAAGGCTGTCAATGTAATATACCAGAATTTGATAATGTATTAAGAGTAGAATTACAGTTAAAAAATAAAAAAATACATTCATTATATAAAAAATTAGGAATAGAAAGGGACATAGACTTATATTGGAGCAAAGAATTTATGGAAAAATATTTCTTTAAATATTTTGAAGATTATTTATATATAGGAAATTATTATAAACTTACTAAAGCTATAGAATTAATTATAAATTCTAATTATAGCAATACTATAAAAAATAGATTAATTGAATTTATAAAATTAGTTCAACAGTATGGTATGACAGAAGTAAGTAAAAAATTTTCTTATAATACAGTAAGAAGATATATTACTTTTTTAAATAATATATCAGTAAATCCAATTTGTATTAGTGACGATTCAACTATTGATGAAATACCTAATATTTTAACTAGAATTATTGATATTGCAAATAAAGAATATTTAAATTCAAATAAAAATGAAAGGAGTTAATATGAACAATAATAATATATTTACTAAAGAAGATAAACTAACAACAGCTAAAGTAGCTAGAATTCTTAAAAAAAGTGATGAATTTATAAGGGTTTGTTTACAAAAAGGGCTATTCCCTTTTGGATATGCTGTAAAATTACCTGGTAGAAAAAAATATAATTATTATATTAATACTGAAGAATTTAATAAATATATAGGAAATAACGTTCAAAATAAAGAAAAATATTTATTTCCTTAGTTAAAACATTAGACAATAATAGTTTTTCTCTTATAATAACAATATATATATATGAAAGGAGGAAAAATATGAGACAACCAAATGGCTATGGCTCTGTTATAAAATTAAAAGGCAACCGTAGAAGACCATATCAAGTAAGAGTAACTAAAGGAAGAAATGATAATGGTAGTATTAAGTATTCATATTTAGGGTATTATTCTACACAAGCAGAGGCTTTAAAAGCATTAGCAGAATATAACAAAAACCCTTACGACATTGAAGAATATAGAATTACGTTTTCGGAAGTATTTGAAAAATGGAGTGAACACCATTTTGAAAACGTTTCAACTAGTGCAATAGAAAATTATACCAACGCATATAAAAATTATTGTCAGTCTTTATATAATATTAGGTTTAAAGATATAAGATTATCACACTTACAAGGTATTATAGATAATTGTGGTAAGGCTCATCCGACTAGGGCAGTTATAAAAACGTTATTTAATGTTATGTTCAAATATGCAATGCAAAACGATATTATAGATAAAAATTATGCTCAATTTGTTGATGTAGGTAAAAGAGAGGGTGTAATAAATAGACATCCATTTACTAAAGAAGAAATAGATAAATTATTTAATAATGTAGATAAACTTAAATTTATCGATACTGTATTAATAATGATTTATACTGGATTACGTGTAGGAGAACTATTATCTATTAAAATAAAAAATGTGTATATAGATGAAAGATATATGATAGGTGGCTTTAAAACACAAGCTGGTACTAATAGAAGAATACCTATTAATAAAAAAATTTTACCATTTATAAAAAAATATTATGAAGAAAATAAAGATAAAGAATATTTAATTACTAATTATAAGGGTAACCAAATGGCCTATTCAAACTACCGTAGGGAAAAATTTGATAATATAATGGAAAAAATGCAGATGGATCATTGCCCTCACGACTGTAGACATACTTTTGCTTCTTTAATGGATACAGCTGGAGCTAACAAATTATGTATAAAAAGAATTATGGGACACGCTTCACCTGATATTACAGATTCGGTATATACACATAAAACTTTGGAAGAACTAATATTATCTATCGATTTAATCTAAAAATTAGGTTGCTACAGTAACAAAGTAGCAACTTATTTTTAATATAATCATTTATATAATTTATTTAATATATATATAATTTTTTCAATTTTAGTAAGAAATAAATTCTCAATAATAACTAATTATTTCACTTATTCTAAATTCATTGCAAAAAAATTATATTCATTAAATACTAAAATTTCTATATCCTAAATCTATATTATCTTGATTTATACCTATATACCTTAAAGTAATACTAGGCGAAGAGTGGTTAAATATATTTTGTAATAAAACTATATCCTTAAACTGTTTGTAGTGGTGGTACCCAAACGTTTTCCTCATAGTATGGGTACCTACTTCATTTAAACCAATTCTTTTAGAAACATTTTTTATTATTCTATATGCTTGTGTAGTTGTAATATATTTATTAACACCTTTTCTACTTTTAAATAAATATTCTCCTCTATTCATATATTTAGTATATTTATCTAATTCATATAACAACTCATTATATATAGGAAATCTTTTTACTTTATTGGTTTTCTTTTCTAATATATTAATATGGCTCTTCATACTACCATTATCATTTCTTATATCGTTATAATTTAATCTTACTAAATCCGAAATTCTTAACCCAGTATTTATACCTACATAAAATAACATATAATCTCTAGTACCATTTTTCTTTAACTCCTCTTTCATCATTTCTAATTTTTCTTTATCCCTTATTGGTTGAACAAAATTCATAATTAAAAATCCCCCTTTTTTTATTTATTATAATACGTTAAACGTATAATCTAAAGGGGTTATATTACATTAATAATTAAAAAAATATATATTTCAAGTTAAACTGCTTATCTTTGTAGAAGTACATACAAATAAACCAACGTAATAAAATATCTATTGTATTACATTGGTATTTCTTTTACTTATCCTTATTATATTTCATAAATAGCTTATCGTTATACTTATACTTATATTTATTACTTTTTTATTTATTAATTATTTAATCCATTTATAATCTAAATAATATATAAAATTTACAGCTTTCAATACAACTTCTTTATAATTTCTTTTTTTAAATCTTGCCTATCTATCCTTTCATTTTTATTTATCTTATAATACATTTTTTTAATTCGTTAATCATTTATTATTTATTAAATTATTTATTTTAAATTTGATAGCGTTTTGCTTTAAATACTACTATTTTACATTTATATCTCTTACTATTAATTTTTTATCTTTTTACATACTACAACAAATCTTCCGTCCTCTTGAGAATATTCACAAGTAGATAAAGTTAATAATTGTTCTCCATATTGTGCAGTTACACCAGTATCATATATACTTACTTTTTTACAATTATTTACAAAATCATTATATTCTTGCTCATTATTTGCATTTACAAAATAATAATATCTAAATACGTTCTTTTCATTTTTATAATATACTCTTGAATAAAACACTGATAATATTTCATATATACTATCTTCATTTAAAGTCGTAAAATTAATTGTTGTGTGGCTCTTATAAAAATCTTCATTTGAATACTTTATTAAATCTTCAAACATTATTCCTTGATTAGTTCTATGGCCATATATTAAATAATTGCTACTTCCATTTATTAAATCAAAATTCTTATCTAAAAATAAACTTCCAGTAGGAGAATATTCTTTTTTATAATTATGAGTTAAATAATAATCATTATCCGTAGTCTGTAGAACTGGATAATTTATATTAGTATCTTTTATTTCTAACCACCCTATTATATCGCTATTTTGCTTATTTAATTCTTCTAATTTTAATATTTTTTCACTTTTCTGTTCAGTATTATTTGTATCATCTAAATTATATATATCAACATTTTCATCAATATTATTATTTACTTTATTATCTTTAATAATATAATAAAAATAATAACATATATAAATTATACCTAAAATAATAATTATAGACAGTAATACTTTTATAATTCTTATTATATTATTATTTATCTTTCTTTTACCTTTCATCGATAATTACCTTTCTATAAAAATAATAGGTGGTAAAGTGAATTACCACCATTATATTATACAATATTATTCAAATTTTTTCTTTAATACTACAATACCTAATATTGATATTATTGTTATAATACTTACATAAGGAATTATATCAACAACTTTAGTATTAGGAGTATCATCTTTTTCTTGGTTAATATCTACTTTTTCATTAAATATTTGTATACCAAAAGGAGATAGACTGTCAACAATTATAGTAATTTTTCCATCTTTTACAATTCCATCAAATCTTTCAAAATCTCTATATCCATTTTTTAAGTGAAGAATATTATAATATTTTCCATTATATTCTTCTCCTACTTCAAAAGTTAATTTTAAAGAGCCTTCAAAGCTACCTTCTTCAATATATATATTCATTATAGATAGTGATAAAGGATTATTATAATTTTCTGCATATTTTTTTAATTCATCTTCAACTTTTTCGTATATTAAGTCATCTTTTGATACTTCTTCTGCTTTTAATTTTCCATTAAAGTTACCATATAAATCTACTTTTAATTTTGTTTGTGTATTACTTTGAGTTTGTTCTACATATACTACATTATCAATAGTGTAATTTGGATCAAAATTAAAAGTTCCACCACCGTCTTTAAGACTACCTTTATAACTAAAGCTTCCAAGTTCTATTTCATTAATTTCATAATTATCGTCTACTTTAACATTTTTTATTTTAACGTTTTCTAAACACATTTTATATTTATAATTATCTCCGTACTTTCCTACATAAGGTACGTTTCCTAAACAACTAATATATAAATTTTCTCCCATATAGTGATTTGATAAATATTCAACATACGTTTCTTTTAAATTAATTTTTTCTGGTATTGGAGTCATACCTAGTCCATATATGATACCATTTGTATTAAAACCACTTCCATATATTTTACCATTTTTATCAATAACATCTATTCTACAATAGAAAAAATCCTTATTAGTTATATCAAAAAAAATATAAGCTCCAATTTTTTCTGTACTATCATCATTTTTAGTAATTTCTATATTAGTTTCATTAATACTAGCTCTTGTATGTACATCATGTGAGTCAACAAAGTCTAAACTATTTTCATTAGATACAACATATTTTTTATTATTAAGTTCAATTATTTCTAAAGTTTCACTACTATATGATTTAGCACTAATAGTATTATTAGGAACTTCAATTAACAATTTAATATCATTATTGCTTTTCATTTTATTTATTAAATTGTCATAATCATTTTTTTCTAGATTATTTATTCCCCAAGTACCAGTAATATTATTATTTTCATCTGAATTAGATTCATAACTAAAATTATAATCATTAGTATCGAAAAAATTATTATATAAAATATAATTATCCTTTTCAAATTTATATTTATAATTTTCTATTTCAGCACCATATGCTGTATTTGTATTAAAGATATAAATTGCAGAAAACAAAACCCCTAATACTAAAACGAGTTTAAATTTTTTAAACAAACTCATATAAAATTCCTCCTTTTTTCTACAAAATAAAGTATATCATATAATTTTAAAAATATCAACTGTTTTCGTGAGTTATTTTTTAATGAGTTATTTTTCTATTTAATATTATATAAAATATTAATACATACTATATTAGTGGGGTGAATATATATGTTAAAATTAAACGTAACAAATTTATTAAAAGATAGAGGTAAATCTAAATATTGGTTATTTAATCAATTAAATTGTATGAGTTACACAAATTTTAATAATATAGTTGAAAATAAAACATCTTCTATAAAATATGAAAATATAGAAAAATTCTGTAAAATACTAAATTGTGAACCAAACGACCTATTTAAAATTGAAAAATAGCTAAGATTTGTATAAGTCTTTAGCTATTTTAAAACTTTTTCTAAATATTTGTATATATAATACTTCTTCCATTTCTACCAATTTATCACATATATTATCTATAAGTTCAATTTGTTCCTGATTAAGATTAACCTCATTTTCAAATTTATTTCTTAATTTTATATATTCTTCCTTTTTATTATTATATTCTTTATTTGGTTTTAATAATTCATCTTCAAATTTTGTATATATACTATATACTGTATCATTAAAACTCATATTACCACCCCTTTTAATTTTATATTTGCATTTATATCCTAAAGTTTGCCTCTATTTTTATTATTTTCAATTACTTCAATCATAATATTTATTCCATCTGTTACACCCTCTCTATAATATAATTCATCAAGCAAAGAACCACGTTCAGTATATACATCATAATACTTCTCTATCAATTTTAATATATTATAACATTTTTTATCTTCTAATTTTTCTTTAATAATAGTGTGTAGCTCATTTAATTTTTTGCCAAGATTATTATATTTTATTTTTTCTTCATTTGTCATAGGTGGATAAGCTCCCTCTCTTGCATCAAATAATAATTTTAATATTTTTAAATTTGGTAATTTATTGTACATATAAAATTCTCCCTTTCTAATAATATTATTTATATTTTAGGATAACAAATCTTATTTCTAAAGGATAATTATAAAATTTGCTAAAATAAACTATAATAAAGAAAGGAGATAAACATATTATGGTTAAAATAGTAGATAAAAAACACAACGAACTAACAAAAAATAATATTGAAGATACATTACTTAATTTTGATTTTGACATTTGTGTACATATTCCTATATCAAAATTAAAAGAATATGGTTTTATATTAAGGGACTTAAATTTTATAGAAAAACAAAAAGAAGATAAAAATATATAAAAATTTATTTAAAATAAAAATTAGTATAAAAAGAATAATAAATTAAAATACTTATTAATTTATATTACTTTTTAATATTATTACTGATAACTACACCTTTTTTTACTAAATATAAAACTTTAAAATAAGTATAGAAACTATGAGTTATTTCTTACAAAAGTCGTTAAAAGTTGATAAAGGTTGATTATTAATATACATATAATATACAAAAATATAAATAAACCTTTATATTTAAATATTCTTAATTAACAAAGAGATAGAATGCTTTTTACAAAAAAGATTATGCAAAAAACTCGGAAGTTTTATCTTCCGAGCTTTATTTTTAT
>CANQNA010000042.1 GCA_947625005.1 uncultured Bacilli bacterium | reverse complement strand
ACTTTATTAAAAGTTGTTTTAAATTTCTCTTTCATAGTTTCATCTAATTCAGTAATAACATTTAGTAAATCATTTATAGATTTTTCTAAATCTTCTTTTTGAGTAGTTAAAAATATATATCTTTCGTTTATTCTTTCATATTCTGCAATACTTCCTAAATTAACAAGACCCAAAGATGCTATTTTTTGTTTTAAATCAGCTACAAGAAGACGAGCACTTTCAACACTTTGTTCTAAAATAAAATCTTTTTTGGCTAAATCATAAGTTAATTTATAATCTTCATTTAACTTTAATAATAAATTATCAAGTTGTATTTCTAGTTTACTAGATAGAATTTCTTTTTCTTTTAAAGTACGATTTAATTCATTTAATTGAGTAAATACTTTTTTATTAGCATTTTCTATTTCATGTAATTCACTTTGTAAATCATTTTTCTCACTTTTTAAATTTTCTAATTTAGAATGTGTTAATTCTTTTTCTTTTTCTAAAGAATAATAATTTTCTAACAAATTATTAAGTTCTTCATCAATTGTATTAGTTTGCTTATTTTTTGTCCCTTCTCTTTCATTTAAAATATTTTCTAAAGAATTTTTGGT
This sequence comes from uncultured Bacilli bacterium, assembly GCA_947625005.1. The sequence continues at coordinate 10,212 of CANQNA010000042.1, read as the reverse complement.
ATCTGTTAGATCAATATTTTTACGATTTATTATTTCTTTAATTTCACTAATTTTACATTTTATTTGATAAAGTTTATTTTCTAATATTTTTAAATTATAATCTGTTTCATTGGCTTCTCTTTCTTTTAAAGAAGTTTGGTTATTTAAATTATTTAATTCTCTCTTTAAATTTTCTAATTCAAACTTTTCGCTTATTAAACCATTTTTTTTCAAAATTGTTCCACCAGTAATAGAACCTCCTGGATGAAGAACTTCTCCAGATAAAGTAATAATTCTATAACGATGTTTAATTAAACGCCCTAATTCATTTAAAGAATCAATATTATCAACAATTAGAGTTGTACCTAATTGATTTTTTATAATATTTTCATATTCGATATTAAATGTAACAAGGTTAGATGCTATATCAATAAACCCTTTATAATTTTTTACTATTTTTAAAGTTTCGGAGTCAACAAATCTTTCTTTGATAATACTTAGAGGAAAAAAAGTTGCTCTTCCTAATTTATTTTCTTTTAAATAGTTAATAGCTTCTTTAGCATCTAATTCATTATTAACAACTAGAGTGTTAGATGAAGCTGATAAAGCTGTATCTATAGCAATTGCATATTGTTCTTTTGTTTCAATTAAATTACCTAAAATATTATGAATTCCTTTAAGTCTAGGATTATCTAAAATGGCTTTTACTGAATTAGGAACTTTTAAATTATTATTTAAATTATCTGTTAAAATTTCTATTCTATTTTTTAGTTGTAATTCTTTTTTTAAATATTCAGATAATTCAGTATTTATATTAGCTTTTTTCACTACTAGATTTTTATACTCTATTTCCGTATTTTCTAAATCTTTATTTATTTTATTTAACTCTTCTGTTAAATTCTTTAGATTATCTTCTAAAACTGAAATATTTTTTCTTAACTTTAATTCTGTTTCTTTTAAAACTTGTAAATTATTTTCTAATTTTAAATCATCAACTTCATATTTTTTTCTTTCACTAATAATTTGTTTTTGAGCATTTAATTTACTTAAAGCCTCAGTTATATTATTTAAAGTAATCATAATTTTAGAAATTTGATCATCTAATTTTAAATTTTTTAATTTGAGATTTTCAATAACAGCATTATCTTTAGAAGTAGAAGTATTAAAATTTTCTATTTGTTTTACTAAAACATCAACTTCATTTTTTGTTTTAGTAAATTCTTCATTTAAATTTGTAATATCATGTACCATTAATGCAATATCAACAGTTTTTAATTCATCACTATATTTTTGGTAAGTTTTGGCAATTTCTGCTTCTTTTTTTAAAGGATTTAAAGAGATTTCTAATTCTTTAATTACTAAATTTATTTTACTTAAATTATCATGACTTTTATCCAATTTTTTTAAACTATCTTCTTTACGTTTTTTATATTTTAAAACTCCAGCAGCCTCTTCAATTATATTTCTTCTACTATCTGGTTTACCACTTAATATTTCGCTGATTTTACTTTGAGAAATAATAGAAAAAGAATTAGTCCCACTTCCACTATCCATAAAAAGATCAGTTATATCTTTTAAACGTACTTTAGTATTGTTAATATAATATTCATTTTCTCCAGTTTTATAAACTACTCTTTTTAATTCTAGAGTGGTAAATTCACTATTTAAATAGTGATCACTATTATCAAACGTTAAAGATACCCAAGCTCGAGTCAAAGGAGCGCGTGTTTTACTTCCTTGAAATATAACATCGCTCATTGTGCTAGAACCTCTTAAAGTTTTAATAGATTGTTCTCCTAAAACCCATTTTACAGCATCAACTATATTACTTTTTCCACTTCCGTTTGGACCAACTATTCCTGTAATTCCATCATTAACATTTATTTCAATTTTATCAGCAAAAGATTTGAATCCATGAGATTTAATACAAATTAATTTCATATTACACCTTACCTGCACTTTTTAAAATAGCATCTTTAGCTGCTTGCTGTTCTGCTTCTTTTTTGCTTTTTCCGCTTCCTTTGCCAAAGATAATATTATCAACTAATACTGCTACTTCAAAAACTTTATCATGAGCTGGGCCGCTTTCATTTACTATACGATATTCTAAACATTTTTTATCTGTTTGAACTAATTCTTGTAAATGGGATTTATAATCACTATAAAAAACTGTTTTTTCCTGAATAAAAGGAACCATAATATCTAAAATATATTTTTTGACTGTTTCAAAGCCTAATTCGAGATAAATAACTGCTAAAACACTTTCAAAAACATCAGCAATGATGGTTTCATTATCTTTATTAACTCCATTACCTAATTTTATATAAGGAATTAATCCTATTTTCTTAGCATAAGCATAGAGAGCAGATTCACAAACATAACTTGCTCTTATTTTAGACATATCTCCTTCTTTTAAATCGGTATTTAAATAAAAATATTCACTGGAAATCATTTCTAAAATAGCATCACCTAAAAATTCTAGTCTTTCATAATTTTCTCCTCCCCATTCATTAGAATAACTAGAATGTGTTAAGGCTACATTAATTAAATCATTATTCTTTAATTTGATATTATAATCTGTTAAAAATTTCATATTATCCACCTTAAATAATTATACACAAAAAAATAATTATTGGCTAGATGTAAGTTAAATTTAAGTTTGTTATTTTTATATCAAAATTCTTTTGACTTTATTTTTTTTGTAAATAAATTGTAGTTTCTGGAATTACTTTTGTTAAAATAAGGTAATGTATGATAAAATTAAATGGGTGGTAATTTGAAAACTATTTTAATAAAATTAATTGAACTTTATCAAATAACTCCATTACATACACATCATTCTTGCCGTTTTATTCCTACTTGTAGTGAATATACTAAAGAAAGTATAGAAGAATTTGGAGTATTTAGAGGTTTAATAAATGGAATTAAAAGAATAATAAGATGTCACCCTTTTGGAAAATATGGATATGATCCAGTTAAAAGAAATGAGGATTAAATATGAGAATAAAAAGAATATTAATTTTATTATGCATGCTATTAATGCTTACGGGTTGCTTTAAAAAAGATGATTTAGATGGAGCGAATATTATTACTACTGTATATCCTATTGAATACTTAGTAAATTCATTATATGGAGAAAATAGTACAGTTAAAAGTATTTATCCTCATGGAATAGAAACTAGTACTTATGATTTAACTAATAAACAAGTTAAAGAATATGCAAATAGTGAAATGTTTATTTATAATGGATTAAGCGATGAAAAACAACTTGCAGCCACATTTTTATATCAAAACAAAGCTTTAAAAATAATTGATGTTTCTAAAGGATTAAGTATTAAATATGAAACAGATGAACTATTTATAAGCCCTTCTAACTATTTAATGTTGGCCCAAAATATTAAAGATGGATTAATAGATTACATTAATAATAAATCAATGCAAGATGCTATAGAAGAAAATTATGAAAAAATTAAAGTATTAATGAGCGAATATGATGCAGAATATAGAATAATGGCAGAAAATTCTAATGATAAAGTCATAGTAGTTGGTAATGATTCTCTAAGATTTTTAGAAAACTATGGAATTGAAGTTATTAGTGTTGTAGAAAATGACGAATTAACTCAAGATACTATTCATAGAGTAGAAAGATTAATTAAAGAAAAATCTATTTCTAATATATTTGTTACTGTTGATAAAGAAACTGATACTATAAAAAAACTTAAAGAAGCAGGAGCAGATGTTGTGGTAATTAAATCTTTAAGCCATTTAAGTGAAAAAGATATAAAAAATGGAATTGATTTTGAAGTATTAATGAATGAAAATATGGAAGCTATTAAAGCAGAACTTTATAATTAAGTAAAATGCATAAATATATTTGACTTTGATTTAAACTTATAGTAAAATTTATTTATGCCTATTTGGAGTAGTACTCAAGTGGTTGAAGAGGCGCCCCTGCTAAGGGTGTAGGTCGGGCAACCGGCGCGAGAGTTCAAATCTCTCCTGCTCCGCCATAAAAAAATAACTCACTAATACGTGAGTTTTTTTATGTTCTTAAATTGATTCTCTATTTTATCAAAAATAATAGTTTATGTAATAAAAGTTTTTTTGTTACATAGAATTAGTTGAAAGGTTAGTGAACTAATGGAAAAGAAAGATATCATTAAAAGTATATCAGCAAGAGGAAATGGAGAGATTTATTTAGGTGTTGTGGGTGCAGTTAGAACAGGAAAATCAACGTTTATTAAGAAAGTTATTGAAACTCTTGTAGTTCCTAATATACAAGATGATTACGAAAAGAAAAAATGTTTAGATGAGATTCCTCAAAGTGCAGCAGGCAAACAAATTATGACAACTGAACCTAAATTTGTTCCAAGTGATGGGGCGACTATTACTTTAGATGAAATAACAACTAAAGTAAAATTAATTGATTGTGTAGGTTATGTAACTCCAGGAGCAAGCGGATATGAAGATGAGTTAGGTAATCCAAGACTCGTAAAAACTCCTTGGTATGATGATGAAATACCATTTATCGAAGCTGCGGAAATTGGAACAGAAAAAGTTATTAAAGATCATTCAACTATTGGAATTGTTGTAACCACTGATGGAAGTATTGGGACATTAGGTAGAAATGAATTTGTAGAAGCAGAAGAAAAAGTTGTTTCTGAATTAAAAGAAATTAATAAACCATTTATAATTATTTTAAATAGTACTCATCCTAATAGTGATGTTACTAAAAATTTAGCTGAAGAAATGCGAGGAACTTATGATACCCCTATTCTACCTATGGATATTGCAAATATGAATGAAATAGATTTATATAATGTTTTAAAAACAGCGTTATATGAATTCCCTGTAGTAGATGTTTCTATCAAAATTCCTGAATGGGTTCATGTTTTAAATAATAAAAATCCAATAAAGATGCATTACATGGAAAAAATTAGAGAAAGTATTATGTCTGTAAATAAATTAAAAGATGTAGAAAATATGATTAGTTATTTTACAGACAGTGAGTTTATTAATAAAGCTTATATAAGTGATGTTGATACTTCTTTAGGAGTAGTAACACTTAATTTAACTAGTAGTGATGAGTTATATAATGAAACCTTAAAGAGTGTTGTAGGAGAAGTTTCCTTAACAAAAGCTAGTTTACTTAAAATATTTACTTCATTTAGTGAAGATAAAGAAGAAACAGAAGCAATTAAGAACGCTTTAAAACAAGCAAGAAGTACAGGATATGGTATTGTTTATCCATCCTTAAATGACATGAAATTAGAAACTCCAGAAATTATCAAACAAGGAAACAGATATGGAGTTAAATTAAAAGCAGTAGCAAGTTCAATTCATTTGCTTAAAGTTGATGTAGAAAGTACATTTGAACCAATTATAGGTAGTGAAATGCAAAGTAAAGAGTTAATTGATCATATTATGAAAGATTATGAAACAGAACCACAAAGTATTTGGAAAAGCGAAATATTTGGTCGTAGTTTAGATGATATAGTAAAAGAAGGAATTCAAGCAAAATTATCTATTATGCCTGATGCTACAAGATATAAACTTGCTTCAATTGCAACTAAAATAGTTAATAAAGGAAGTAATAATTTAATCGCTATTGTATTATAAAATACTAGTATAATTTTACTAGTTTTTTTTAAATATTAATTTTTTTCTAAAAATAGCTCTTTTTTCTTGCATTTATGCTAAATATTTGATAATTTATATATGTAAGGTACATGCCTTATAAATAATATGTACGGGAGGAAATAGAAAATGTCAAAGAACGAATTAATTGAAATCGTTGCAGAAGAAGCAGGATTATCAAAAGCAGCAGCTGGAAAAGCTTTAGATGCTGTATTAAAAGGAATTGAAAAAGGATTAAAAAAAGAAGGAAAAGTTACATTAGTTGGTTTCGGTACTTTCTCTGCTAAAAAAAGAGCTGCTAGAGAAGGAATTAATCCTTTAACTAAAGAACCTCTTAAAATTCCTGCAAAAGTTGTTGCTTCATTTAAAGCTGGAAGCAAATTAAAAGACGCATTAAATTAATTAAAAAAGAAGCTTAGAAATAAGCTTTTTTTCTTGCATTAAAAAAGGAACTTAATTAGCAGTTCCTTCTTCTAAAACTATAATATTATCATTTGAATTATTATCTAAGAATTTTTCTTCTAAAACTTCACTAGGTTCATCAGTCATAAATTCTCTTTCTAAAGCAATATCAATATTTTTATATTGAGCTGCTCCAGTTCCTGCTGGGATTAGTTTACCAATAATTACATTTTCTTTTAGACCATATAAGTGATCAACTTTTCCTTTGATAGCAGCATCTGTTAAAACTCTTGTTGTTTCTTGGAAAGAAGCTGCTGATAAGAAGGAATCAGTTTCCAAAGAAGACTTAGTAATACCTAAGATAATAGGTCTACCTGTAGCTGGAATGCCACCATTTAAGATAACTGGTTTATTTCTTTCGGTAAATTCACGAATAGAAACAGTTAGTCCTGCTACTAAATCAGTATCTCCTTCGTCTACTACTCTCATCTTATTGATCATACGACTAGCAATAATTTCTACGTGTTTATCAGAGATATCAACACCTTGTGATTTATAAACTTTTTGAATTTCTTTTAAGATATATTCTTGAGTAGTTATTGGATCAGTAACAGCAAGTAATTCTTTTGGAGAAATAGTACCTTCTGTTAATTTATCTCCAGCATTAACAACGTCATTTACAGCAACTCGAACTTTTGCTCCATAAGTTGTAACATGTTCACGAGCTTCTGTATCATTTGAAACAATGATTTTCCATTTACCATTAACGTCTTCGATAGTTTCAACTTTACCACTTATTTCTGCAATTGTTGCTTTTCCTTTAGGATTACGAGCTTCAAATAATTCTTCAACACGAGGAAGACCTTGAGTAATATCATCAGCACCTGCGACACCACCTGAGTGGAATGTTCTCATGGTTAACTGAGTACCAGGTTCTCCAATAGATTGAGCAGCCATAATACCAACTGCTTCTCCAGTTTCTACTAAATTACCTGTAGCAAGGTTACGCCCATAACATTTTTGACATACTCCATTAGAACTTTTACATGTTAAGATACTTCTAATTTCTACTTCTTTAATTCCTGCTTTTTCAATTTTTGCAGCAATATTTTCAGTAATCATAACATCTTTATCAACAATAACTTCTTTAGTTTCGGGATTAACTACTTTTTTAGCAGTAAATCTACCAACAATTCTTTCTACTAATGGTTCAATTACACTACCATCTTTTTCATCAATGAAATCTCTAACTGTTAATCCTGTAAAGCTTCCACAATCTTCATCTTTAACAATAATATCTTGAGCAACATCAACTAAACGTCTTGTTAAGTATCCAGAATCGGCAGTACGTAAAGCTGTATCAGCTGATCCTTTACGTGCACCATGAGTATTTAAGAAGAATTCGTTTACTGAAAGTCCATCAACTAATGATGAAGTTATAGGAATTTCTACCATTTCACCATTTGGTTTAGCCATTAATCCACGCATACCAGCCATTTGTCCAAATTGGTTAACACTACCACGAGCTCCACTATTCATCATCATAAATATTGGATTATCTACTAATTTTTTAGACATATCTCCAAGTTCGCCATGAACTTTATTAGTTACTTTTAACCAAACATCACAAACACTAGTTTTTCTTTCTTCTTCAGTAATTAAACCACGTTTATATTGTTTATTAATAGCATCAACTTTTTTCTTTCCTTCTTCAATAATTTCATCTTTGTGTTCACTTGTAACAACATCATGAATTGAGAAAGTAATACCAGCAACAGTAGAATATTTAAATCCTAAATCTTTTAATTTATCAAGCATAATACTTGTTTCAGTAGTTTTATATAACTTAAATATTTGAGCAATTATATTTTGTAATGTCTTTTTATCGAATGGGTTTGTAAGTTCCATTTTACTAATTGCTTCTTTTATATTTGTTCCCGGAGATAAGAAAAATTTACTTGGGGTAATACTTGTAATATTTTCCTTAGTTGGTTCATTAATATAAGGGAAAGTATCTGGTAATATTTCATTAAATATTAATTTTCCTGCAGTTGTAACTAAATATTTATCTTTTACTTCATCTATAAATAATTTATATTTAAAAGATGATACTGGAAGAGCAATTCTTGTATGTAAAGTAATTTCTCTTCTTTCATAAGCCATTAATACTTCATTAGAATTTTTATAAACTTTTCCTTCATGTTCTTCTCCAGCAGTTTCAATTGTTAAATAATAATTACCTAAAACCATATCTTGGGAAGGTGTAACAATAGGTTTTCCATCTTTTGGACTTAAGATATTATTAGCACCAAGCATTAAGATTCTCGCTTCAGCTTTTGCTTCTTCACTAATTGGAACGTGAACAGCCATTTGGTCTCCATCAAAGTCGGCATTAAAAGCCGTACATACTAATGGGTGTAATCTAATTGCTTTACCACCAACTAATTTAGGTTCAAAAGCTTGAATACCTAATCTATGTAATGTTGGAGCACGGTTAAGCATTACAGGATGTTCTGTAATAACATCTTCTACAATATCCCAAACACATTCATCACGATTGTCAATTAATTTTTTCGCTCCTTTAATGTTATGAGCAAGTCCACGAGAGACAATTCCATGAATTACATGAGGTTTAAATAGTTCAAGAGCCATTTCTTTAGGAATACCGCATTGATACATTTTTAAATTTGGTCCAACAACAATAACTGAACGTCCAGAATAGTCAACACGTTTTCCTAATAAGTTTTGACGGAAACGTCCTTGTTTACCTTTTAACATACTTGATAAAGATTTTAATGGTCTATTTCCTGCAGCAGTAACACTTCTACCACGACGTCCATTATCAAATAATGTATCAACTGCTTCTTGTAACATACGTTTTTCATTTTGGACAATAATTGAAGGTGCACCTAATTCAAGTAATTTCTTTAAACGATTATTACGATTTATAATACGACGATATAAATCATTTAAATCACTTGTAGCAAATCTACCACCATCTAATTGAATCATTGGTCTTAATTCTGGAGGAATAACAGGAATAACATTAAGTACCATCCATTCAGGTTTATTACCACTTTCTAAAAATGATACTAAACATTCTAAACGTTTACCTAATCTAATTCTTTTTTGTCCAGTAGAACCATCTAATTCTTTCCTTAATTCTTCTACTTCTTTAGCTACATCAACATCTTTTAAAAGTTTTTGAATAGCTTCTGCTCCCATGCCAACTTCAAAAGAATTTCCATATTTTTCGTAATATGCACGATATTCTTTATCAGATAAAGTTTGTTTTTTCTCTAAAGGAGCGTTTCCTGGATTTATTACGACATAACTTACAAAGTATAAAACTTCTTCTAAATCTCTTGGGCTCATATCAAGTACAAGACCCATTTTTGAAGGAACTCCTTTAAAAAACCAAATATGAGAACAAGGAGAAGCAAGTTCAATATGTCCCATACGTTCACGACGAACTTTAGAACGAGTTACTTCTACTCCACATTTATCACAAACAACATTTTTATATCTTAATCTCTTATATTTACCACAACTACATTCATAATCTTTTGTTGGGCCAAAGATTTTTTCACAGAATAAACCATCTTTTTCAGGTTTCAATGTACGATAGTTGATAGTTTCAGGTTTTTTAATTTCACCATATGACCAGCTTCTAATTTTTTCAGGACTGGCAATACCAATTTTTATTCCACTAATATTATTAACTTCTATCATTACATTTCATCCCCTTCCCCTAATTCAACTTGTGATAATTCTTCAGTTGGTTCTTGTTCATTTATTTCATCATTTTCCTCATCGGGAATTTGTTCAGTTTTTTCCGTAGTAGTTTCTTCTTCTGCTTTAACTATACCTGCAACATCTATTTCATCGATTGTAATGGCATCTTTGTCGTCATCATCATTTTCTTCTAATTCTTTTAATTCATGACTAACTCCATCATTATCAATCATTTCAATGTTTAATCCTAATGCTTGGAATTCTTTAATTAAAACTCTAAAACTTTCTGGAACACCAGCATTTGGTACTGGTTTACCTTTTACTAAAGCTTCATATACTTTAACACGTCCTGTAACATCATCTGACTTCGTAGTAATAATTTCTTGTAAAACATTAGCAGCACCATAAGCATATAAGGCCCAAACTTCCATTTCTCCAAAACGTTGTCCTCCAAATTGA
>CANQNA010000041.1 GCA_947625005.1 uncultured Bacilli bacterium | reverse complement strand
GATTTTAATTCATTAGATAATATTTTAGCTTTTATTTGATCTTTTATTTGTTCATAGATTGGAACACCATTAGAATTGCTTATAATAATTTCCATAGCTCACCTCTTGTATATATTTATTATATACAGTATATATACAGTTGTCAATAAAAAAAACCAATTAATGGTTTATTTAACTTTTTTGATTTTAACAGCTGTTCCATAAGCGATTATTTCTGCAGCTGAAGACATTACTTGAGAAGAGCCATATCTTACATTTATTATTGCATCTGCTCCTAAACTTTCTGCATCATCAACCATTCTCTTAGTTGCCATTTTTCTTGCTTCATTGATCATTTCAGTATAGCCAACTATTTCTCCTCCAACAATAGTTTTCATTCCAGCCATAAAATCTCTCCCTAAATTTTTAGATTGAACTATTTGTCCTTTAACAATTCCTAAACATTCTGTTATTTCATATCCTGGAAGATAATCAATATTTACTAGCTTCATCTTCTTCACCTCCATTTATTTCTTTGATTCGTGCATTTAAATTGATAATTGTTGCAATAATAGGAAATAAACATATAATAACAAATAATAAACAAACTAATGCTGAAATACAAAAACCATGTGCTTTAAATTCAATTATCGCCCCATAAATAAAGCTTCCTATAGGAATAAGAAAAATTAAGATAAAAATTAAACTAGGAATTAAAGCACCTATTATTTTTTTCTTTCTATTAGTTTTTGTTTCGTTCATTGTAAAACCTTCTTTATTTAAAACGTTAATAGCATAAAAATATTTATTAATATCGATGTCATCATAATTATCCTTATTTTTAATTATTTCTCGACACATATTTTTTACTTTATTAAAATTACTTTCTTCATTTTCTATTTTTGCAATACGTTCTTTTAAGCATTCTGTTAAAGTTAACTTATGTTCATTTAACATTTTAATTTCATTAATAGGAACACCTAATTCTCTTAAAAACTTTATTACTTTAAGAGTTTTAATATCATTAGCATTATATATCCGATAATCATTATTAACATCTCGATCGGGTTTTATTAAACCTTCTTCTTCATAATAACGAATACTTTTTTTAGATAATTTTACAATATTTTCAACTTCATTTATATGCATATTTTCCTCCTTTGCTTTTTTAGTATATTCCTTACCCTTAGGGCAAAGTCAAGAGTTTTTTAAAATTAAAAACTTCTACTAATTTAAAATAGCAGAAGTTCCAATTCCAATAGGTAATCCAATTAAATAAGCAAGTATTAATAATACTAACCACATAAGCATAGTTGCTAAGGCATATGGTAAAATATATTTAATTGTTTTGCTTATTCCAATTCCTTTTTCATCTTGATTATATTGTTCCATAAAAGCTAAATAAATTACAAAATATGCCATCATTGGAGTTAAAGCATAAGTAACACTTTCTCCTGCACGAAATACAAGCTGAGCAAACTCAGGACTCATTCCAGCATTCATCATTGTTGGTACAATAGAACCAGATAAGATTGACCATTTATTAACAGTTTGAGGGACAAAAATTGTACAAACCATAACAGATACAAATACTAATATAATTAGAGGAATTCCAATAAATCCGGAATTAGAAATTAGAGAAGAAATCATAGCAGTTAAAGTTTCTCCAATTTCCGTATATTTAAATATAGAAATAAATGTTGAAGCAAAAAAGATTAATACTAAAGCTTTTCCTAAACTATCTAAAGAATGACTAATATCTAAACAAATATCTCGATGATTTTCAATTGTTTTTGCTCCTATTCCATAGCTCAATCCTAAAATGAAAAACAATAATGTTATGATAAAGATAAATCCTGAATTAAAGAAAGAATTATAGCCAAATAGCATATCAATATATCTAGTCTGTGTATAATCTAAAAGTTTTCCCCCAAAAGGAAGATTAGGAATTATATTATATATGAATATTAACAAATAAATTGCTCCAAAGAAACCTGCTAAAATTAATCCTCTCTTTTCCTTTTTTGTTAATTCTTGCTTTTCTTCTGTTTCAAATTCATATTTTCCTAGTTTAGGAATAATTATTTTTTCGGTAATATTAGTAATTATTAAAGATAAAATTATAGTAACAAAAATCATCAAAAATATTAGTCCATAATAATTAAAAGTATATCCTTTTTCTAAAATATTTGCCGCAGATGTAGTATATTCTATTAAAGTTGAATCAATAGAATTTAAAATAATATTTATTCCCATACCGCAAGCAATAGAAGCAAAAGCGGTTATAATACCTGCTTGAGGATGTCGTTTACCATATTTAAATAAAAGAGCAGATAAGGGAATTAATATAACAAAACTAATTTCTCCTGTAATACTTAAAAGAATACCAATAAATACTAAGATAAAAGTTACTACATTTTTTCTTAATTTATGAGTAGTTAAGTAAAATACTGATTCCAAAAAACCACTTTTATCCATTATTCCTATGCCTAGTAAAATAATTATTAAGTTAATTAAAGGGGCAAATGTTGCAAAATTAGAAACTGTATTACTAAAAATATACTTAATACCACTTAAACTAAATAAAGATTTAACTAAAATAGTTTTAGATTCTAAAGAATTAGAATTTACATTAACAACACTATAATTTCCATGTAAAGCGAATAATTCAAATATACCACTAAATACTATTGTTAATCCTATTAAAATAAGAAAAGTCATAATTGGATGTAAAATGATTTTTTCTCTAATTTTTTTAATCTTTTTCACTAATAATTCTCCTTAATTTTCGTTCAAACTCTAGACGATCTAACATAATTTCTCTTCCACAATTTAAACATTTTAGTTTTATATCAACTCCTAGTCTAATTATTTCCCATTTATTTGCCTGACAAGCATGCTTTTTTTTCATTTCAACTAGAGTTCCTAAATCATATTTTTTTTCCATAATTTCACCTAATTAGTTAATTTATTACTATCAAATAAATCTTTTACTTTATTATAAAATTCTCTTTTAACTTTTTGTTCATAATTCCTTTTACAATGTAATATAACTAAATATTTTACTTTATTATCAATTATTTCTTCAACTCCCATATAACGAGAATCTTTTTTTACATAATCTTCACTTTTTAGATCTTCAATAATTGTAGTTAAATATTTTTCTACTTTATTTTTTTTATTAGCATTACTTAAAGTTATAATTAAATCTAATTGAGGAGATTTTTTGCTGTAATTAACTACATTATCTATATTTCTATTAGATAAAATATTAATTGCACCTGATTCATTTTGAATTTTTGTGGCTTTTAATCCTAAGCTTACAACAGTACCTTTAAATCCTTTTATTTCTACTTTATCTCCAATAACAAAATAATTATCCATAATTATTGCAATACCACTAATAATATCTTTTAAAGCATCTTGAAGGGCTAACCCTACAACTGCTCCAGCAATTCCTAAACCTGCAATAAATCCTTTTGTATCAACACCAAAGATGGAAAGAATAATAACTACTAAAATTATGGCGAATAAATATTTAACTATATTTCGAAATAAATTAATTATAGTAGTACGCTTTTTTATTTCTAATTCATCTTTTCCTTTTATAATTAAATGATCTAAAAATGTAGAAATTAAATAATAAAATAACAAAAGGGCAAAAATAGTTATAGCTGTTTTATAAACTGCTTTAATTGACAAAAATTCTAAAAAGTATTTAAACATTTTATATTTCCTCTATATCTATATTCAGTATTTCTAAAATACGATCTAAATCAGCATCGGTATCAAATGGAATAGATATTTTATTTTTGGATACTACTACTTTAGTTCCAATAATATCTCGCAAATATCTTTCATAAGTTTTATGCCTTTCATTAACTGAAGTAGTCCTAATTATTTTATTTTTTTTGATTACATTACTTTGTTGACTTAAATGCTCTAAATCACGAACACTAATTCCTTCATTTATTATTTTATCTGCTAAGGAATTAATTAAAGCAGTATCTTCTATTTTACTTAATATACGAGCATGACTCATACTTATTTTTCCTGAAGAAACAGAATTTTGCACATTCTTTGGAAGACTAAGAAGTCCTAATAAATTTGTAACATAACTACGTGATTTACCAAATCGTTTAGCTGTTTCTTCTTGAGTTAATTGCATTTTATCAATATAATTTTTATACGCTTGAGCTTCTTCAATAGCTGTTAAATCTTCTCTTTGAATGTTTTCAATAAGGGCTAATTCAAGCATTTGTTGATCAGTAAAATCTTTAATAATAGCTGGTATACGTGTAATTCCTGCTATTTTTGCTGCTTTAGTTCTTCTTTCTCCAGCAACTAAATCATAACCTTTAATGCTTTTTTTCACTATTATAGGTTCTAAAAGGCCATGTTCTTTAATTGATGAAGCTAATTCTTGAAGAGATTCTTCATTAAAATATTCTCGAGGTTGATAAGGATTAGCACGAATTTCTTCTACAGGTATTAAAACAATATCACTTTCTTTAGTAGTACTAACTATTTTTTCTTCTAATGATTCAAAATTAATAGGCTCACTTGTAAATAATTGTTCTAATCCTTTTCCTAAAGCTTTTCTTTTATTCTCCATTTCTTTCTATAACCTCCTTAGCTAAATTCATATATGCTTCAGCTGCTCTACTTAATGGATCATATTCATTTATAGGTTCTCCATGAGAAGGTGCTTCTACTAATCTAATAAGACGAGGAATAATAGTATTAAAAACTTTTTCTTTAAAGAATTTTCTTACTTCTTCTACAACTTCTAATCCTAAATTAGTTCTAGAATCTAACATAGTAAGTAAAACTCCTTCTATTTTCAAATTAGGATTTAATCTCGTTTGAGTCATTATAATTGTATTTAGTAATTGAGTAATTCCTTCAAGAGCAAAAAATTCACACTGTACAGGAATAATTACAGAATCACTAGCAACTAAAGCATTAGTTGTGATTAAACCTAAAGATGGAGGACAATCTATAATAATATAATCATACTTATTTTTTATAGTTTCTAAATAAGTTCTTAACTGTTCATTTTTTTTAAAAGTTACATCTTGATATCCTTTTTCTACTAGTTCAATATCAATTCCAGCAAGATTTATGGTTGCAGGTAATATAGATAAATTTTTAAAACGAGTTTTTATAATAGCTTTTTTTATTTCACACTTTCCAGCAAGGACATCATAAACACTATAAGCTATATCCCCTTTATTGATACCTAAACCAGTTGATGTATTTCCTTGAGGATCTAAATCAATTAAAAGAGTCTTTTTCCCAGATTTACCTAAAGAAGCTGATAAATTGATACTTGTTGTAGTTTTTCCTACTCCACCTTTTTGATTTACCAAAGATATAACTTTTGTCATATTAATCACTGCCTTTTATAATTCTTATACGTATTTTATTGTATCATACATGGGAAGAAATTCCAATTAAAAATAATGGAAAAAAATAAAAAGTATGGTTTTAAAAAACTAATTATTTTGATTATAGTTTCAATTTTTAGCTGAATTCTTTTACTTAACATATATTATAAATTATTTATTTACATGTCAATCAATAAATCAAGTAAAAAAAGATTCTAATTATTTACTAGAATCTTTTGCTTTTTTTATTTCTTCTTCAAGTTCTTCCTTAGATAATTTAGTATAACCCTTAATACCTAGTTCTTTAGCTTCTTGCTTTAAATCAGTTAAACTAGTATTTTCAGAACTTGATAATTTTCCAGTTGCAACTAATTCATCTATTTCTTCTTTAGTGATTGTTTCTTTTTCAATTAAAGTATCACTTAGAAGTCTTACTAATTTTTCATTTTCTTTTAGAATTTTAGTAGCTTTTTTATAACATTCATCAATTATTTTACGTACTTCTTGATCTATTTCAAGTGCAACAGCATCTGAGAAATTCTTTTGTTTATTATAATCTCTACCTAAGAAGACACCTTCACTTTTATGTTCTAATTGAACAGGTCCTAAATCACTCATACCATATTCTGTAACCATACTACGAGCAATTTTAGTCGCTCTTGAAAAGTCATCAGAAGCTCCTGTAGAAATTTCTCCAAAATATAATTCTTCACTTACTCTACCAGCTAGTAAACCAGTAATACTTGCAAGTAATTCATTTTTAGTCATTACACTGATTTTTTCTTCTTTAGGAAGCATCATGGTATATCCACCTGCTACTCCACGAGGAATAATAGTGATTTTATGAACTTCATTAGCATCTTTTAGTTTTATACCTACTACAGCATGTCCTGCTTCATGAAGACTTACTAATTTCTTTTCTTTATCAGTAATTTTACGACTAGTTTTAGCAGGTCCCATTAAAACTCTATCAGTTGCTTCATCAACTTCTTCTTGAGTAATTTTATTTTTATTTCTTCTTACAGCAAGTAAGGCAGATTCATTAAGTAAGTTCTCTAAATCAGCACCACTGAATCCAGGAGTTCTTTTGGAAATATTTTCTAGATTTACAGATTCATCAAAAATTTTATCTCGAGCATGAACTTTTAAAATAGCTTCTCTTTCTTTTTGGTCAGGTAAACTTACAGTAACTTGTCTATCAAATCTTCCTGGTCTTAAAAGAGCGGGATCTAAAACATCAGGTCTATTAGTTGCTGCTATAATGATGATTCCTTCATTTGCTCCAAATCCATCCATTTCTGTTAACAATTGATTTAAAGTTTGCTCTCTTTCATCATGTCCTCCACCTAATCCTGTTCCACGTTGTCTTCCTACAGCATCTATTTCATCTATAAAGATTAAGCATGGAGCATTATGTTTAGCTTGTTTAAACATATCTCTAACTCTTGATGCTCCTACTCCAACAAATAGTTCCACAAAATCTGAACCACTTATAAAGTAAAATGGAACATTAGCTTCACCTGCAACTGCTTTAGCTAGTAAAGTTTTTCCAGTTCCTGGAGGCCCTACTAATAAAACTCCTTTAGGAATTCTTGCTCCTAATTTTTGGAATTTCTTTGGATTTTTTAAGAAATCAATAAGTTCTTTAACTTCTTCTTTTTCTTCAGTTAATCCTGCAACATCAGTAAATTTGACATTACCTCCATCTTCATTTAAACGAGCACGGCTTTTTCCAAAATCCATAGAATTTTTATTACCACCATTAATTCTATTAAATAAGAAGAATGTTGCTCCTATTAGTAAAGCAAATGGTAATATATTAATTAAAATAACTAAAAAACTATTATTTTCTGGATTGTTTTCAGTTTTTACTTCAAATTCATTTTTATCAGCATAAGTTAAAATTCTATCAACTACTGCATCTGATAAAGGCACATTAGTTTTAAAATATTCATTTTTCTTATAATCTTCTAATTGCCCAGTTATATAATAAACTCCAGCACTTGTTTTTTCTGTAATAGTTATATTTTTAACATTATCATTAGCCATTTCTTTCATTAATTTATCATAAGAAATTTTATTAATTTCTTTATTACCTAAATTAAAAGTTATTATGGTTCCTAATATCATAATTAATAAAATTAAATAAGGTATTCCTTGTCTTGCGACTTTTTTATTATTGTTATTATTCACTTTTTTTCTCTCCTTTTAAATGATACTTTATTATTATATCATACTTATTTGTTTTTTTAACATCAAAATTACTTTTTTTCAATCCAGGAAGCCAAATAATTTGATTAGCTGAATCTGTTACAATTGGCCAGTTTATTCTTTCATTTTGAGGTATCTTTTCTTCAATAAATATTTCTTTAATTTTTTTATAGTTTTTCATGTTTTTGATGATCATTTTATCTCCTTGATGTTTGCTTCTTACAATAAGTGGTAAAACTATTTCATTACTATTTAATCTTATGATAAAATTACTATTGTTTTCTATATCTTCTGTTAAAAATTCTAATTTATTACCATTAGGCAAAGTTAAATTCTTATCAAGTTTTAAATTATATGCATTATAATCATCATTTTTTACATTAAATATAAGTTTATCATAACATTTTTGCATAGTAATACTTTTTGGTAATACAGAAATTATGTTAGGTTTGTCTGAATCTATTATAGAAATAATTTCTGTTATATTTTTGTTTCGTACCAAGTTAATATCATCTTTATAAATATCTAACAAAATATCCCTTAATATTGCTTTTTTTATAATAGCAGGTTCTTTTTGAAATAAGGTTAAATTTAAAACATTTTGTTGATAGATATTATCCTTTTTTTCTAAAATTATTTTTTCAAAATATTCACTTAATTCACTTATCTCCTCACTAAAATCTAAATATTTAAGATGAACATTTTTATTTTCTTCTTTTAAAATTGGAAGTATGTGATGACGAAAACGATTTCTCGTATACTTATTAGAATTATTACTTTGATCAATAACATAAGGGATATTATTTTTTTCTACTAAATTTTGCAGTTCATCTTTTGTAAATTTAATTAAAGGACGAATTAAAATGTAATCTGAATTTTTAACATAACTTTTAAATCCGGCATAACCAATTAAAGAAGATCCTCTATTTAAACGCATTAAAATTGTTTCCATTAGATCATCTCCATGATGAGCGGTTGCTAAATATTTTGCTTTATATTTTTTAACAATCTTTAAAAAATATTCATATCTAATTTTTCGAGCTTCATGATGAAAATTATCTTTATTATATTTTTTGATAGTCATTCCTTCAAAAATGATTTTATGTTCTTTACAATAATTATTTAAAAATTCATATTCATTAAAGCTTTCTTTTCGAACATTATGGTTTACGTGAGCACAAATAATTTTATACCCTAATCTATTTAAAGTATCAAGTAAATACATAGAATCAGGGCCACCTGAACAGGCAACTACAATAAGTTCATTTTTTAAAATATGATATTTGTTTAAAAAAGCTTGTACTTTCTCCATAAAATCACCTTTAAGCATTATATATTTTATATCAAGAATGTGTACAATTCAAGAAAAAAATGAATAAATAAAATCATCTTAAAGTAATTTAATAAATTAAACATATTATAAAGCTTTTCTGTAATTATATTTTTATAAGTTTTAACTAAAAAAAGCCTTTAAGGCTTATAAAACAATATTTAAATTATTTACAATAGTTTATTAATTCTTGATTGTTTGGTTTATTATTTTTTTCAATAACCCAATATTCATTTTTTTCATTAGAATAACATCTATATACATCGTAAAATAGAGTGTCATAATAAATTACATTACCGGTGTAGGTTATTCGTTTTGAAAATATAGGTGGCCTATTATTATATGCTACTCCTATATAGTCAAATAAAATAATTATACTCATAAACCCTAGAAAAAATAAAATTAAAAAAATAATATTTTTTAAATAAGATTTGGATTTGATTAATTTATAAAATCCTAATGTTGAAATTATAGTCCCTATAACAACACTAAATAAACAAAAATGGCTATCAGGATTAAAAGCGAATAATCCTAAACACATAATTAGAACACCAATCCAGAAAAATATTAAGCCTATTAGTTTATTTGTTTGTTCTAATTTTTTACTAGAATAGTCTATCGTATTAACAATATTTTCTTCCAGTTTTTTTTGGTATTCTTCTTTACTTAATTTCTCTCCACTCAATAACTCATTTATTGTTAACTCTAATATTTCACATAAAGGTTTAAATAAAGATAAATCAGGCATGTTTTTACCGTTTTCCCAATTGCTAATTGAACGATCTGTAACTCCTAATTTTTCTGCTAATTCTGACTGAGTTAAATTTTTCTTTTTTCTGCATTCAGCAATAAATTTTCCAATATTTTCTTGATTCATATTTTTCTCCTTTCACATTAATTTTATAATGTAAAAGCTTTTTTGGACACGAAATAAAACTTGAGTTGTAGTTTATTAAATTTGTAAACATAGATAAAAAACAACTATACTATCTTTAAATTCAATATCATTTAGATAGCAAAAAAGCACATAAATAGGGCTTGAAACATTGAAATAATTTTTAACGTTTTGTTAGTTAGATTTTCTTTATTTATGCTGGTTAAAAAGGCATTTGTAGCCTGCATATCGTGTCTTATACATGCTTAGCAATACCTTAGTAATTTTCTTCCTATTAATTGAAATCGTTATAAATATTTTATTGAGCCCCTCATTTTTATATTAATTTATTTATATCATTTTTTCTTAAAACTTTACTACGACCAATCAATTCAGCATTGAACCATCCAACACATTGACTTCCTTGTGGCTCTCCAAATTCATCAACACCTATTTTTTCGCTATATTCAATTCTACAACTTCTATTTGTACAATTCATACAACTTTTATTTTCAAGTATTTTTATTATAAATAGTCGTTCTTCAGGGGATAATTCACTACAAATTTTTTCAAAAAAAGCTGTTGGCTTTTCTATAATTCTATTTAGTAAATCATTTAATTTTGCAATATTTATATTATTAGATACTGCTCTTTGCTCAACATCATAATGTTTCTTTAAATCGTTATCATCATAATATTCAGAATATATTTCTTCTGCAGATTTTTCTTTTCTGTACAATAAGCCCCAATTTAACACACCAAAGCCAGCTTCAAATACAAACCAAATTTTTTGTTCTTCATAATTATCACATATAACTGTTTTTTCAATATATTCTACAATATCTTCGTGTGTAAAATTAAAATCTCTTTCAACTTTAGCAATTTTTTTATCTATTTCTTCCTTATATTTTTTATAAAATTCTCCTTGTGAAGATCTCAAAGGTTCAAATTTATCTTTTTCAGATAAAAGTAACATTGCTAATAACTTCCAAGGCCTTTCTCTTAAGCCAGTTTCCTTATATTCATTTAATTTTAAGTTATATAGTTCTATTAAAGTCATTTTAAAAACCTCCTTGCCTTAATATTGTACCATAAAGGCAAGCGATTTTATATGGCATATAGGCAAAAAATATACGAAATTTGTATCTTACTTGTAGCCTACACCATAAGTTTTGTTTATATTCTACTATTCTGACATACAAAAAAGCCCATAAATAGGGCTTGAAACATTGAAATAATCTTTTAACGTTTTGAGAATTGTGGTGCTCTACG
>CANQNA010000040.1 GCA_947625005.1 uncultured Bacilli bacterium | reverse complement strand
AAAGTACTAAACGAAGTTTGATTTTATATAAAGATAGCTTTAATGAATTTATAGATCAAGCAATTAAAATCACTACTGAAGATTATACTAAAAAATTGGAAAATTAAAAAAATTATAGCTGAAAAACTATAATTTTTTTATTATTTACTTTTTTTATTATAAGAAGCTTCAACAAAATATTTAAATAGTGGATGAGGTCTATTAGGACGTGATTTAAATTCTGGATGAAATTGACAAGCAATATAACAAGGATGATTAGGAAGTTCAATAATATCAACTAAATTAGCTTCTTTATTTACTCCTGAAAACACTAAGCCAGCATTTTCTAAAAGTTCTCGATATTGATTGTTAAATTCATATCTATGACGATGTCTTTCTATAATATTATCAGATTTATATATATTATGAGCAATAGTTCCTTTTTCTAAACTACAAGCATAATTTCCTAACCTTAATGTTCCCCCCATATTAATAACTTGTTTTTGATCAGACATCAAATCGATTATATGGTTTTTACATAAAGGATCAAATTCAGTAGAATTAGCATTTTCAACCCCACAAACATTGCGAGCAAATTCTATACAAGCGATTTGCATACCTAAACATAATCCTAAATAAGGAATATTATGAACTCGAGCATATTCACTTGCTTTTATCATTCCTTCAATTCCTCTAGAGCCAAATCCTCCAGGAACAATTATTCCTCGAGATCCAGCAAAAATTTTAGATAAATCACAATTAGAATCTTCTAAAGATTCGCTGTCTACCCATTTAATTTTTATATCACACCCAATATGATATCCTGCATGTTTTAATGATTCTACTACAGAAATATAAGCATCATGTAATTCTACGTATTTTCCTACTAAAGCAATTTCAATTTCATCTTGCAAGTTATCTGTAATATTAACTAAATTAACCCAGTCTTTAATATTAATTTTCTTAACATTTAAATTAAAATGTTTTAAAACAATTTCATCTATATTCTGTTCATGATAAATAAGCGGTATATGATAAACATTAGTTACATCAGGTGATGAAATAACACTTTCAGGTGGAATATTACAAAACATTGAAATTTTTCTTTTTATATCATCTTCTAACATAATAGGTGTACGACAAACTATTACATCAGGTTGTAATCCTAATTTTCTCATTTCAATAACAGAATGTTGAGTAGGTTTTGTTTTAAGTTCGCCACTTCCATAAATTTTAGGAACTAAAGTAGTATGAACATAAAAAGTATTTTCATAACCTTCTTCTAAACGCATTTGTCTTAAAGCTTCTAGAAAAGCTTCGCTTTCAATATCACCAATTGTCCCTCCAATTTCGGTAATAATTATATCGGCACCACTGGTTCTAGCGGCATCATAAATACAGGCCTTAATTTCATTAGTTACATGAGGCACAATTTGAACTGTCCCTCCTAAGAAATCTCCTCGACGTTCTTTTTCAATAACAGAAGCAAAAATTTTTCCCATAGTCATATTAGAAGTATAATTTAATTCTTCATCAATATATCTTTCATAATGACCTAAGTCTAAATCAGTTTCTGCTCCATCTTGAGTGACAAAAACTTCTCCATGTTGATATGGACTCATAGTACCTGGATCAACATTAATATATGGATCAAATTTTTGCATAAAAACCTTATATCCTCTACTTTTTAGTAATAAGGCAATACTAGAAGCAGTAATTCCTTTTCCAAGTCCAGATATAACTCCTCCAGTAACAAATACAAACTTCGCCATTTTTCATTCCTCCCCACTATTAAATAAAGACTACTCTTGTACTTTATACTCTAAAAAAATTATATCACATTTTATATGATTTTAAATAAAAATAAATTAATTAAAAAAAATTAACATAAAATATGAAAATAGAAAAAAATGTAGTATAATAGAATCATAAAAATGGAGAAATTATGAAAAAAAGAGTAAATTTTTATAATATGTTTTGGTTATTTATTTTTGCTAGTATACTGGGTTGGATTATCGAAGTAATATGGTCATTTTATAAAAGAGGTTATTTCATAAATCATTCTTCAGTTGTTATTGGTCCTTTTAATATGACTTATGGAATTTGTGCTTGTTTTTTAACTGGCATTTTATATAAATTAAAAGATAAGTCTATTTTTACTTTATTTATAACAGGATTTATTGGAGGTTCAATAATAGAATATTGTTTAAGTTTATTTATGCAATTAGTTTTAGGCTTTACTGCTTGGGATTATTCAAAATATTTTTTAAATATAAATGGTAGAATTTGTTTAAAATATTCAATATTTTGGGGAATACTTAGTGTATTTTGGATTAAATTTATTTTTCCTTATATACAAAAATTAATAGCAAAAATTAATAATAAATATAATAAAATAATAGTAATTTCTTTCACAATATTTTTATTACTTGATTTAATGTTAACAATGAGTAGTGTTGTAAGGGCCAGAGAATTTGATAAACATATCCCTCCTCAAAATAAATATGAAGAATTCTTAGATAAGAAATATAATAAAGAATATTTAACAAATATGTTTAATAATAGATGGAAAGATTAAAAATAGGTGGTCATAGAACCACTTGTTTTATGTTTAAAATATAAAATATAAGGTAATATATTAATGGTGAATATAATGAAAATAAAAACTTTAATAGTAATACTTGGAGTAATTATATTATGTAGTTTAGTTATATTTAAAAAAGATAAAGAAATAATTAAAAAAGACAATACATTATCAGGGATGATTTATAAAATAAATAATAATGATTTTTTATTAAAAACCACTAATGATGTATTTTATACTTTTAATAATAATGATTATAATTTAAATATTGGAGATAACATTATAATTAATTATACAGGAGTATTAAATCTGAAAGATGATATACAAACAGTCAAAATAAATAAATTAGAAAAAATTAGCCATGGTCTTGAATATCCTATTTTTTGGAATGATTCTGGGATATTTTCTGCTTATTATGAGCAAGCTTATAATAAATTATTAACTCTATCTTTAGAGGAAAAGATAGGTCAACTTTTATTAGTTAGAGTACCATTAAATAATCAAATTAAAGATTTAAAAAAATATAATTTTGGAGGATATATTTTATTTGGAAGAGATACTAAAGAAGAAACCAAAGATAGTTTAACAAACAAAATTAAATCATATCAAGAAGCCTCTAAAATCCCCCTATTTATTGCTACTGATGAAGAAGGCGGAAGTGTTGTTAGAATAAGCAATAATCCTAACTTAAGAGATAGTGTTTTTCCTTCTTCTCAAGAAGCTTTTAAACTAGGAGGATACTCTTATATAAAAAAATTAACAGAAGAAATGAATAATTTATTAGAAAGTTTAGGTATAAATTTAAATCTTGCTCCCGTTGCAGATGTTTCAACAAATGAAGATGACTATATTTATAAAAGAAGTTTTGGAAAAAATGCAGAAGAAACTTCTCTTTATATTAAAACTGTTATAGAAAGTAGTAAAAATAGCACAGTATCTCATGTTTTAAAACACTTTCCTGGATATGGAAATAATAAAGATACTCATACAGGGATTTCTATTGATGAAAGAAGTTTAGAAAGTTTTAAAGAAAATGATTTTTTACCATTTGAGGCAGGAATAAAAAGTGGAGTAGAAGCTATAATGTTTTCTCATAATATAATAAATAAAGTGGATGAAGATACACCAGCCTCTTTATCTTTAAAAATGCACAACATTGCTCGAGATTATCTTCATTTTACTGGTATACTAATGACTGACGATTTAGAAATGGATGCTATAAAAAAATACACCTCAGGCTATTCTGTAGTTCAAGCTATTCTTGCAGGAAATAATATGGTAATAATATCTAACTATGAAGAAGCCATAAAAGAAATAAAAGAAGCTTTAAAACAAGGAATTATAACAGAAGAAATTATTGAAAATAATGTTTTTAAAATTTTAGCCTGGAAATATTATAAACATTTGTTGTAAGAAATAATATTCTAAAAAAATTATGTAATTCTTTCTATATAAACATGTTATAATTAAATTATAGAAGGTGTATTATGAAGCAATTAAAAATTCCAAAGTATCTGAAAATAAATAAAAATACTTTAGAAACAGATAAATTAGTTTTAAGCGGTGTTTTTCTGCTTCTTCTAATTGTGATGTTGGTCACTAACTTTTTTAGAAATAATATAGAGATAACTGCCCATCGAGGAGCCTCTAGTGTATACCCAGAAAATACTTTTTCTGCTTTTAAAGAGGCAAAAGAATTAGGAGCAGATTGGATTGAATTAGATGTTCAACAAACTAAAGATAAAAAACTTATAATTATGCATGATGCTAACCTTTTGAGAGTCGCTGGAATAGATCAAAATATTTGGGAATCCAATTATGATGAAATTAGTGCAGTTGATGTTGGAGCATTTTTTTCTGGTAAATATATAAATGAAAAAATACCTTTACTTGAAGATGTAATTAAATATGCTAAAAAAGAGAAAATAAAACTTAATATTGAATTAAAACCAACAGGTAATGAAGTAGATTTAGAAAAATCTGTTATTAATTTATTAAAAAAATATAATTATACTAAGAAATGCGTTATTGCGTCTTTCTCTTATGATGTTATAAAAAAAGTTAAAGAATTAGATAAATCAATAACCACTACATATATTTCTTTTGAAGCAATAGATAAAATAGATGATTATAAGGATGCAGACGCTTTTAGTATATATTCTGGAGTAATTACTAAAGATTTAGTTGATAAGATTCATAAAAGTCAGAAAAAAATAAATGCTTGGACTCCAGATACTAAAGAAGAGATAAAAAATATGGTAGATTTAAAAGTGGACAATATTATAACTGATGATGTTGAATTAGCAAAAGAAGTTTTAGGAAGGAAATAGAAAGAAGGAAATTATGTTATACTATTAGTGGTGATATTTATTTTCAAATTAGGAAAGATACTAACATCTTTTCTCTTCAGATTTTGAATATGTCCCAAAAGAGAAACAATTAAAGAAGCTTTTGAAAGAGAAATGTTTTAAATAAAGTTATTGAACTTACTAGTTAGTGTTATAATAATTAAGAAAGGATAGATTTTATGGAAAAATCAAAAGTATATTTTATAAGAGAAATTACACCAGAAAATGTTGTGGAAATGTATAAAGTTTTAAACAAAACTTTACCGGGGAAAGTAGCAGTAAAAGTTCATTCTGGAGAGAAAGGAAATCAAAATTATCTTCGTCCAGAATTTATGAAGTCTATTATAGATTATGTAAATGGAACTATTGTAGAATGCAATACAGCTTATGATGGAGCAAGGGATACTACCGAAAAACACCAAAAGTTAATAGAAGAACATGGCTGGAGCAAGTATTATAATGTTGACATTTTAGATAGCGAAGGTCCAGATAAAGTTTTGGAAATACCTAAGGGAAAAGTTATTAAGAAAAATTATGTTGGTAAAAATATTGATAATTATGATTCTATGTTAGTATTGTCTCATTTTAAAGGTCACCCAATGGGTGGATATGGAGGAGCATTAAAACAATTATCTATTGGAATTGCTTCTAGCAAAGGGAAAAGATATATTCATTGTGCTGGAAAAGAAAATGGTTCTTATGAAGATATGTTTAAAACCGATCAAATTAAATTTTTAGAATCTATGGCTGATGCTGCTTCTTCCGTAGTAGATTATTTCAAAGATAATATTGCTTATATTAATGTTATGTGCAATTTATCAGTTGACTGCGATTGTTGTAATGTTGCCGAAGATCCTTGTATGAAAGATATTGGAATATTATCATCTTTAGATCCAGTCGCTCTAGATCAAGCTTGTATTGATTTAGTTTATACTTCTAAAGATCCAGGAAGAGATCATTTAGTGGAAAGAATTGAATCACGCCATGGTACTCATACTATTGAGGCTGCAAGCAATTTAGGAATAGGCTCTAAAGATTATGAATTAATAGAAATAAAAAAGGATTAGTAAATATTATAAATTAACAAGTTTCGACTTGTTTTTTTTAAATTTTGTAGTTTTTTAGAAACCTATAAAAGGAATATCATATTATGTATAAATTTGTCGAAAATACTCAAACTAAAAACAGAAAGGAGAAAAAAATGAAAAAAGTTATAAAAATGACAATATTTTTATTCCTTTTAACTATAGTATTACCACTTACTGCTAATGCTGATTCAACTGTAACTGTTAATAATCAAGATGAACTAAAAAATGCTATAGATAATAAAGATGTAACAACTATTGAATTAGGTAGTGATATTAATACTACAGAAAAAATAACAGTTTCCAGAACAGTTACAATTGATGGTAATGGTCATACTATGAAATATGTAGGAAGCGTTGATAAAAAAGTTTGGGGTGGAATTTATTTATTACAATTTTATAAAACAAATGCAACACTTAAAGATATTACTTTAACTGGAGGAAATGCGGCAATTTTAGTAAATGGTTCTACTTTAACTTTAGTTGGAAAAATTAATGTTTCAGGTAACGGATTTGGTGGAATTGAATTAAGTCAAGGAAAAAATGTTGAAGACACTTCTAAATTAATATTAGCAGATGATTTTTATATCATTAATGATGATGAGACTGCTGATACTCCATCATTTTGGGTACCAAGTGATTCTAAAGATGCTATTATAACTTTAAATGGTATTGATAAAATCATCACAAAAGGAGATGAAGTATCTCTAAGTGAGTTTGAAGAACTTTTTCCAGGTGATCAAGCAGATAATCCAGCCACTTCTGATAAATTACCAATATATTTAATATCTGAGATTGCTGGTTTAATTGGTTTTACTTTAATATTAAGAAAATTAACTAAAGAAGCTTAATTAGAACTTGCTTCTTTTTTTATTAATTTAGCATGAACTACAATTCTATTCCCTTTATAATCTTTACAAGTAGACAACGTTAAAATTTTATCATTAATATCAATACTAGTATTAAAATCATAAATACTTCTATTTTTCAAAGTTTCTAAAAACTTTTCGTAATTGTTAAGACTATTAAAATTAGTAGTAATGTAAAAACTTTCTTGATAAATAGTATAAACACTAAATACTTGCCAAATAGTATTTTCATAGGTACTAGAAATTTTTATAATATGATTATCAGTATTTTCTTGCCAATCTTTTTTTAAAACATTTTTTAAAGTCCCAAACATACTACCATCTTTCATATTATGTCCATAAATTATTGTATTCTTTTTTAAATTAGAAAAATCATTGCGATAATCAGAAAAAATCCATCCGGCATGAGCCTGACTTTTATCAAAAGAATGATTTAAATAAAATTTATTGTCAGTTCCTTGTACTACTACGTTATCAATATCAGTCCCTTTAACATTTATCCAAGCAACTGTATCACTATTTTTCTTTAATAAATCAGTAAAATCCGTACGCAAAAATTCTTCATTAATATATAGCCAATAATTATCTAATTCATTAGACGGAGGATTTACAAATACCGCATCATCATTTTTTTCTACATCTCTATGAGTTTGTTGTACTAAAGTTTCTAATTTTTTAGTTTTTTTTTGACTTACAGAATAATTTATTATATGAAAAAAATTTACTAAACTAAAAATTAAACTAACTACTAATAGAATAGATAAAATATATTTTTTCTTCTTCATTTAATCATCTCAATTTTATTTTGGAAAAAATAAAAATATTTATTCAATTTACAGAGTTTTTTTAATATGATAAAATTAGATAGGTGATATTATGTATATTCTTAATTTTATTAGAGGGTTTTGTATGGCTTTAGCTGATAGTGTTCCCGGTGTTTCAGGAGGAACTATTGCTTTTTTATTAGGTTTTTATGACAAATTTATAACATCTTTAGATGATTTAGCTACAGGAAATAAAAAAAAGAAGAAGGCAGCATTAAAATTTTTAGCAAAGATTGCTATAGGATGGATAGTTGGTTTTGTTTTAGCAGTTCTAATTCTTAGTAGTTTATTTGAACGTCATATTTATAAAGTTAGTTCTTTATTTTTAGGTTTTATTATCTTTGCTATTCCAATTATTATAAGCGAAGAAAAAAAAGTATTAAAGGGAAAGTATTATAATATTTTATTTTTATTAATTGGTATTGCTTTAGTTTGTACTATAACCTATTTTAATCCTTTAGGAAGTACAGGCACTCAGATTAATTTAACTAAATTAAACTTTGGACTAATAATTTATACTTTTGTTGTTGCAATGGTTGCCATAAGTGCTATGATTCTTCCAGGAATTAGTGGATCTACAATTCTTTTAATCTTTGGTTTATATATTCCTATAATTAATGCTATAAAAGAACTTTTACACTTCAATTTATCATATTTACCTATTGTTATTATTTTTGGGTTAGGAGTAATTACAGGAATAGTAGCAATTATTAAGATTATTAAAAAATCTTTAGAAAAGAATCGTTCTGCGGTAATTTATTTAATTCTTGGTTTAATGTTAGGTTCTCTTTATGCTATTATTGAAGGTCCAAGAACTTTAGATAATCCTTTACCAGCTTTAAGCTATTCATCATTTTCTTTACCATTCTTTGTTTTAGGAGGATTAATTATTATTGGATTACAATTTTTAAAAAATAAATTAGATAAAATAAATAGGAGAATTTATGAATATAAATGAAAATATTATAAATTTTAATATTTATCCAATAATAGTGATAAGTCATATTTATAGCTAAAAAAAGATTTTTAACTTCTTTTATTAGGTATATACTCTAAAATGTCTTCTAGTTTGCAATTACAAAAATCACATATTTTAGCAAGAAGATTTGCATCAAAACGAGTTAAATTACCACGCGCATATCTATTAACAACTTTATATTCAGAATTTAATTTTTTGGCAAGATTATACTTGCTTTTTTTCATTTTTTTTAAAATTATTTCTAATTTAAAACGATAATAACCATTTGCACAAGGTATTATAAAGATTCTTGCTTCTTTTTTCATAAAATAAACCTCCCGTTGTTTATACTTTAAATTTTATCACTATAGGTCTCAATATATAAGATGACGCACGACCCCCTATTTTTTGCTCAGTTTTTTTGGGAAATATTTCTTTTTACATTAGCTAGAGGACAAAAAAATATTTTTTAGCACTTTATATTGACAAGTGCTAATTAAAGTATTATTATATACTTAGTTAGAGCAAAAACTAACGTAGAAAAGAGTGAAATGATGAAGAAAAAACAATTTAAAGCAGAATCTAAAAAAGTCTTAGATATGATGATTAATTCTATTTATACTAATAAAGAGATTTTCTTAAGAGAATTAATTAGTAATGCTAGTGATGCTATTGATAAACTTTATTATCGTTCTTTAACAGATAAAGATATTAAAGTAAAACAAAAGGACTTAAAGATTCAAATAGATGTTAATAAAGATGAAAGAACCATAACAATAACTGACAATGGTTGTGGTATGACAGAAAGTGAACTAGAAGAAAATCTAGGGACAATTGCTAAAAGTGGTTCAGCTCTATTTAAAGAAAATAATGAACCAAAGAAAAACATTGAAATTATTGGACAATTTGGAGTTGGTTTTTATTCCGCTTTTATGGTTAGTAAAACTGTAGAAGTCATTAGTAAATCAGTTGATTCGGATTTAGCTTATAAGTGGACTTCTAATGGTATTGATGGTTATTCTATCGAGTCAACAGACAAAAAGGATATTGGAACAATTATAAAATTACATCTTAAAGACAATACAGAAACAGAAGAATATGATGAATTTTTAAATGATTATAAAATTGAAAGTTTAATTAAAAAATATTCTGATTATATTCATTATCCTATTGTAATGTTGAAAAAAGAAAACGACAAAGAAGAATATCAAACATTAAATAGTATGATTCCTATATGGAAGAAAAAACAAAAGGATGTTAAAGAAGAGGAATATAATGATTTTTATACAGATAAATTTTATGATTATGAACCTCCTTTAAAAGTAATTCGTACTGAAGTAGAAGGTATTTCTACGTATCAAGCTTTATTATTTATACCAAGTCATGCTCCATTTGATTATTACACGAAAGAATACGAAAAAGGTCTAAAACTTTATACAAAAGGAGTATTAATTCAAGAAAAATGTGCAGAATTATTACCAGATTACTTTAGTTTTGTAAAAGGAGTAGTGGATAGTGAAGATTTAACTTTAAATATTTCCAGAGAGACACTTCAACAAGATCATCAAGTTAAGTTAATTGCTAAAAGTCTAGAAACTAAAATAATAAAAGAATTACAAACAATGCAAACAGAGGAAAGATCGGCTTATGAAAAATTCTTTGAAGCTTTTGGAACAGGCTTAAAATATGGAATATATACTTCTTATGGAATGAATAAAGATAAATTACAAGATTTATTATTATTTAAATCATCTGCAGAGAAAAAATATATTACTTTAGATGAATATGTAAAAAATATGAAAGATGATCAAACAAGTATTTATTATGCTTGTGGAGAAACTGTGGATAAAATAGATATGTTACCTCAAGTTGAAACAGTCAAAGAAAAAGGATATGAAATTCTTTATTTAACTGATTATGTTGACGAATTTACTTTAAAATCTTTACAAAATTATCAAGAAAAATCTTTTGTTAATGTATCTGATGAATCTTTAGATTTAGATTCTGAAGAAGACAAGGAAAAGATTAAAAAAGAAAATGAAGATAATAAAGATTTATTAAATTCTCTTAAAGAGAAGTTAAATATTAATGAAGTTAAATTTACAAATAGATTAAAAAATCATCCAGTATGTTTAACTTCTAGTGGAGAAATATCTTTAGAAATGCAAAAAGTAATTAATGCTATGCCTAATTCGGAAAATATAGAGGCTAAAACAACTATGGAAATCAATAATAATCATCCAATTGCCAAAAAACTAAAGGAATTATATAAAAATAAAAATACAGAAGAATTAGAAAAGTATGCAAAAGTATTATATTCACAAGCTCGTTTAATTGAAGGATTAGCAATTGATAATCCAACAGAAATTAGTAATTTAGTTTGTGAAATACTTGCAGATAAATAGAAAGGAAATGTTTATGTTACCAAGAATTTTTTACGATAATTTATTAGATGAAATACCTACAATGAAAGGAATGCAATGTGATATCTATGAAAAAGATAATAATTATCATTTAGAAATGGATATTCCAGGATATAAAAAAGATGAAATTAAAATTGAATGCCATAAAGGAACATTAACAATCAAAGCAGAAAAAAATGAAGAAAGCGAAGAAAAAGATGAATCTAAAAATTACATCAAAAAAGAAAGAAAATATGGCAAAATTGA
>CANQNA010000039.1 GCA_947625005.1 uncultured Bacilli bacterium | reverse complement strand
AAACCAGTATTTAAAATCTTTTATTTTGCTTTTTTTGTTGTTTTCTTTTCTTTTAATAAATCTCTAATTTCTTCTAATAAAACAATTTGATCATCTTTTTTTGGAGTAGTTTCTTCTTCCTTTTTCTTTTCTTCTTTTCTAGTTATTTTATTAACTATTTTAACAAAGATAAATACACAAATTGCTATTATAAGAAAATCTAAAACATTTTGAATAAAACTTCCATACATTATTGAAGCATCTCTAAATTTTATTGAAAGATTGGAAAAATCGTGTCCACCAATAAGAATTCCTACAATTGGCATAATTATATCATTTACTATACTAGAAACAATTTTCGAAAAAGCTGTACCAATAATAACACCAACTGCTAAATCAACAACGTTGCCTTTATTAATGAATTCTTTAAACTCTTTTATAAAATTCTTCATATACCTTACTTCCTTAATTATTTAATTTATCTTTAACAAGACTACTTATTTTACCCATATCTACTCTACTACCATAAGTTGCAGCAATTGCTTTAATTACTCTACCCATATCTTTGATAGTTTCTGCTTTTTCAAGATTAATGGTTTCATCAATTATCTTAATGACTTCATCATCACTTAATTCTTCAGGTAAATAAGCATTTAATATCTCTATTTCTTTTTTTAAATCATCTGCTAAATCAGTTCTATTATATTTTGTATATTCTTCCATAGATGATGTTCTTACTTTTACTTGCTTTTTTATTACCGCAATAACCTCATCATCGTTTAATTCATGTTTTTTGTTAATTGCTTCACTTTGAATAGCACTTTTAAGCATTCTTAGAACTGAAGTTTTAAATTTGTCTTGATTTTTCATAGAGTCAACTAAATCTTTTTTTATTTGTTCATTCATATTTTCACCTAGTCGTTTCTTTTTAAATTTATACATATAGATTATTTAATATTATTATATAATTTATACTCTTCTTTGCTAAATATTTCTAACAGATATGTTTTATCTTTTTTTCTAACATAAAGTAGATAATATATATCACCAATTTTAATTTTTTTATATAAACTACTATCGACTTTCATTGTGTTGTCTTTTTCTTTAGAATTAAAATAAATGTAGTAACTGTTATATCCAATGTCTTGAGGCATCCCCCATTTTTCTTTTTTATTTATAACTTTACTTTCTACTATTGAATATGTTTTATTGTCTAAAGAATATTTAACTACAAAATATTTTTCATAACAATCATATATTAAAAACATTAAAGAAATTGAAGTGCCAATAAAGATTATAGAAAAAAATTTTGAATTTTTCTTTTTAAAAAATACAATCGCTAAAATTATAAAAAGAATAGAAAGTAGAAATAGAAGTATAATTTGGAGCTTTGTACTAAAAGCTTTTAAATAATTTTTTAAAAAATCCAATATGTATTCTTCTGTTAAATTTTTAATCATTTTTATTCCTCTCAATAATATGTAAAAATTTAATTATATTTTTTTCATTTATGTGAACTTTTATTTGATTTTTTCCTGTATTTCCCAAGGTGATTATTTTTTTATATGTAATTACTTCTTTTCTACTTTTTTATTTGTTCATTCATATTTTCACCTAGTCGTTTCTTTTTCTTCTTTTACGAGAATTTTTAATCATTTCTTTTTTTTCGTTACGTCTTTTTACTCCAGGTTTTTCATAATGTTTATGTTTTTTTAGTTCAGAAGGGACACCGCTTTTTGCAACTTTCATTTTAAATCTTTTTAAAGCTCCATCAACATTTCCGTTTCTAACTTCAACTTTTGTCATATTTTTTCCCTCCCTTCATTTCTTAAAATATTATAACATCTTAATTTTAGACTTTCAACCAAATTTGATGCTTTTTTTTAATTTAATATTTTACAATGTAGTTAACTTTCTTAGAAGAATATTTTTTGGCATTTAAATCTTTATATTTGTTAATTCCATATAAAAATAATTCTTTCTTAATTTTATTTAATTTTTTTAGAACAGAATCGTTATAAAATTTATAATATAAAAGATAAAAATCGTATTTATTATAATCAATATTACTATTTAAAAGATAATTGATTAGTCCTTTGGGATAATTAAGGCTTTTTATTTCTTCTAAATGTTTAAGAAAAAAACTACAAAAATATATTTTATTATTTCTATTATATTTTAAAACTTTTTCTAATTCTTGAACTGTAAAAGTTTCTTTAAGTTCAATTATTATATTAGTATTATTAATATTTAAAAACACGTCTTTTAATAAAGGTATTTTTGCTTTGTATTTTTTAGTTCCAAAATTAAATTTAGTTAATTCTTTATAAGTAAAGTTTTTAATATATCCACTACCATTACTGGTTCTATTTATTAAGGGATCATGTAAAACTACTATTTTATTATCTTTAGTTTTTCTAATATCTAGCTCAATACCATCATAATTATTATTTAAAGCATTAATAAAAGCGGCTAAAGTATTTTCTTTTATTTTATCAGTAACTAAACCTCTATGGGCAATTATCATAAAAAAATCACCTGATTAATTATATTCAAGTGATTTTTATTATTTAATCTTTAAGTTCAATTTCTTTAGTTTTCATTAAATCTTCTAAAGCATCTTCAACACTAGGTTTTACTCTAGGGGTGATTATATTTTCCTCTTTATCTTCACTAGCTATAGTTTCATCTTGAAGAGGGACTTCATTTTCTTCAACAGTTTCTTCTTCCTCTTCTTCAGGTTCTACTAACATGTCTTTTAATTTCTTCCCTTTTTTAGGTTTATTTTTATCATCTTTATTATCTTTATTTTTTTTCTTCTTTTTCTTAAATAAGATAAATCCTACTCCTCCAATTATAAGAACTCCAATTACTGATAAAAGAACGATTAACCAAGTATTTTTCTTTTTCTTAATTTTTGTTTCTTCTAATTTTTCTTCTCCTTCACAATCTTCTTTTTCAGGATCACAAATATCTTCTTTTGTAACAATTATAGTATATACTTGTTTACTTTTGCTATCACTACTTGTAACAGTAATTGTTACAGTATTTTCTCCATCTTTTAGTTTATCGTTTCCCTTAATTTCTACACTTGCCTTAGGATCTTCCAAAGTATAAGTTATATCTAATTTTTCTACATCTTTATCAACAGTTACAGTATAGTCATTTAAAAGCATATCAAATTTTGGACTAAGAGTTGCATCTTTTAAAGATAAGTCAGTAAGATAAGCACTTGGTTCTTCAATTTCTCCTCGATAAATAGTAAAAGTGTATTCTGCGGTATTTTTTCCATCTTCACTTTTACTAGTAAGAACTACTATATTAGCTCCCTCTTCTATCATAATTCTTCCGTTTGTTTGAGTTGATACAGAACAATTTTCTTTGCAAGTATAAGTTATTTGACAACGTTCGCAAGTTGGATTAAATGTAATACTACTTATTGTATCTTTAATATCATTAATAGTATAATTTTTTTCATTTTCAGAAAATGTTGGAGATATAGTTCCTGATGTAACAGTTAATCCACTTAAGGTTGCTTTGCTACTTTTTACAGGTTCTGTAGTTACTGGAGCACTCGCACTTTTTAAACTGACTGCAGGAGATGAAACGGAAGTATATCCACTAGCAGATGCTGTTAAAAGTAAATTATCAATTGTTGCAGTTGTTCCATTGCTTAAAGTAATATTAGCAATTTTTACATCACCTGTACCAGTTATAGTAATGCCATTACATCCATTATTATTACAAGTTGCAGTAATATTGTCTGCTTTTGTAATAGATTTAGTAGCCGCTCCATTACTACTATCAATATTTATTGTTAAGTTTGAAATATTATCAGTATCTTTAATACCAACAAGATATAATTCATATTTTGCTTCATTATCAGTTGTGCTAACTGTCTTAATACTTAAAGATGCAGCATTAACGGATAATATGCTTAAGTACGTACCAAACACTAACCCCAATAAAAATAATTTTGTTTTATTAAACTTCATATTTATATCCCTTCTATATGGTCTATACTAATTTTAGCATAATCAGAAAAAAATTCAAGTACAACAAACGTTTGTAATTAAATTTAATTTTAATTATTTAAATATCCAAAATCCAAATATCTTGATTAAATTTTTCAGAGTAAGTTTTTTTAATTTTTGTTTTGCTGTCAATAGTTAGCGCAGGCCTAATTCCATATTTTGCTTCTGTACTAGTTTCTGTTATAATACCACCATTTAATCCAATGGCAC
Source organism: uncultured Bacilli bacterium (assembly GCA_947625005.1). The sequence goes on along the minus strand of CANQNA010000039.1, from coordinate 7,406 downwards.
CAAAACCATTCGTTGCATATGTCCTTGTCCAATATGTAACTATAATACCCGCATCATTTTTCGCTATTCTATTACTATTCAATTTAAAATAATTTAATTTTGTTTTGTTTGTAGATTTATTTTGCCAACTATTTGTTGTATTTAATTCTAAAAATGAAAGAAGAAAAAATTGTCTACTAATTTTTGTATTATCATATTTCCCATTATTGTATAAAGAAATACTTAATTTTGTATTTTTAATAATTTTTAATAATTTTTTTTCAAACTTTTTTGGAAATATATTTAAAAGAAAATAATCTACTTCAGTATCTTGATAATATTGTGTATTGTTCATTTTTAGAGCACCGTTATATATTTTCTCTGGTATAATTGAACCATTATAATCTATATAATAATTTTCATCTCCTATAACATTTTTTCTTAATAATAAAGTGTCAGAATTATTATTGTAATGATTAGTTAAAACTACATATGGAGTTAACTTATTATCTTCCAATAAATACACTACTTCTTCTTTTTTAGTTTTATTATAAGCAATATTACCAATCGTATTTTTAGGATAATTAAAATGTTTTAATAAAATTAAGAACAAAACTAAAAATATTATCATAATTATAATAAGACCTATTATTTTTCCTTTTTTCATAATTACCTCACTTTTATAATAAAATTTATAGAATATTTTATTAAAATCAATTAATTTTAGATTAATTTCAATAATATTTCATTCATTACATATATTTTTTCTGGATTAATATAAACATAACCATCTTTATAAATAAGTTCTTTATTTTTAATTAAAGGTTTAATAGGAAAAACTTCTTGAAGATTAACTTCATATTTATCATAAAATTCTTCTAAATTTATTCCTTCTAATTTTCTTAATCCTAACATTACTTCGTTTTCCATTTTTTCTTGACGAGAAATTAAATTTTCTTCTAAACGATATTTACCGGCAATATAATCTTGAATATTTTTAGTATTAGCATAACGAAATCCTTCAATATAACCATGTGCACCTAGGCCAAAGCCATAATATTCTTCGTTATTCCAATAAGTTAAATTATGGATTGATTCATAATTATCTTTTGCATAATTACTGATTTCATAATGTTTAAATTTACTTTTTTTAAGTTTTTTTTCTAGATATTCATACATTTTTATTTCAATTTCTTCTTCTATAGGATGAGTTTCTAATGCTTTTAATTTAGTATGATTTTCTAAAATAAGAGAATATGCACTGATATGAGTGGGTTCTAACTTTAAAATTAGTTTTAAATCGTTTTTTAAGTCATTTAAAGTTTCATTAGGTATTCCATACATTAAATCAATATTTATATTAGTAATACCTAACTTTTTTATTAAATTTACTTTTTCTAAACAATCATTAAATTCAGCAGTTCTTTCCATAAATTTTAGATTACTTATATTAAAAGATTCTACTCCTAAACTAATTCTATTTACTTTATTTTGGACTAAAAAATTAATTAATTCTTCAGTAATATCAGATATGTTACATTCAAAAGTAAATTCGAGCAAATGGGTTAAATCAATTTTTTTAACAATATTAAATAGTATATCTAAAGCATTTTTACTTAATAAGGAAGGTGTTCCTCCTCCAATATATAAAGTCTTTATTTTTTCTCCATTATAAGTTTCTTCAATTTCTTTTTCTAAAGCTTCTAAATATTTTAAAACTAAATCCTCATCATAGTAAACTTTAGGGAAATCACAATAAGAACAAATATGTTTACAAAAAGGAATATGAATATATAATGATTTCATAACTCACCTACTTATCAGTTTTTAGAACACTTAAGAATGCTTCTGGAGGAAGTTCAACATTACCTACCATTTTCATTCTTTTTTTCCCTTCTTTTTGTTTTTCTAAAAGTTTTCTTTTACGAGTAATATCTCCTCCATAACATTTTGCTAAAACGTTTTTGCGCATTGCACTAATATTTTCTCGAGCAATTACTTTAGAGCCAATACTAGCTTGGATAGGTATTTGAAATAATTGTCTAGGAATAATTTCTTTTAAATTATCAACTATTTCTTTTCCTCGTTTATAAGCAACACTTTTATGAACAATAACACTTAAAGCATCAACTACTTCTCCATTAATCAAAATATCCATTTTAACTAAATCACTTTCTAAATAATCAGCAAGTTCATAGTCAAAAGAAGCATAACCTTTTGTACTGCTTTTTAGTTTATCAAAAAAATCATAAACAATTTCAGAAAGTGGTAATAAATAATGAATATTTACTCTTGTAGAATTAATATATTCTAAAGATTTATAAATACCTCTTTTATCTTGACATAATTCCATAATAGGTCCAATGTATTCTGTGGGAACAAAAATATTAGTTAAAATAAAAGGTTCTTTTATATAAGCAATTTTAACTCTATCTGGAAGTTTATTAGGACTTTCTACTTTAATTAATTCATTATTAGTCATTTTTACTTCATAAACTACACTAGGACTAGTAGCAATTATTTCTATATTAAATTCTCTTCTAATTCTTTCTTCAATTATATCCATATGTAAAAGGCCTAAAAAACCACAACGAAAACCAAAACCTAAAGCTTCTGACGTTTCTGGTTCGAACGTAAGGGATGCATCATTCAATTTTAATTTTGCTAAAGCTTCTCTTAAATTTTCAAATTTATTTGGTTCAACAGGATAAATTCCGGAATATACCATAGGTTTCATTGGTTTATAACCTGCTAAAGGTTCTTTTGCTTCATTTCTTAAAGTAGTTATAGTGTCTCCAACACTTACTGTATCTATAGTTTTAATAGAAGCACAAATCCATCCAACTTGCCCACAAGTTAACTCAGATAATTTCTTTTCCTTTGGCGTATTAATACCAAGTTCTACCACTTCATAAGTCATTCCACTAGCCATCATTTTAATAGTATCTTTAGCTTTTATACTTCCTTCCATTACTCTAACAGAAGCAATAACTCCTTTATAAGCATCAAAATAACTATCAAATATTAAAGCTTTAGTAGGACTTTCATTATTAATTTTAGGCGGTTTTATTCTTTTTATAATAGCTTCTAAAAGTTTATCTACACCTACTCCAGTCTTTCCACTACATAAAATAATTTCTTCTTCCTTAAATCCTAAAACATCAATTAATTCTTTTTTTACTTTTTCTATATCAGCATTAGGTAAATCTATTTTATTTATAACGGGAATAATAGTCAAATTATTATTAAGGGCTAAATAAAGATTAGCTAGAGTTTGAGCTTCTATTCCTTGAGCAGCATCAACTACTAATAAAGCTCCTTCACAAGCAGCTAAACTTCTAGAAACTTCATAAGAAAAATCTACATGACCGGGAGTATCAATTAAATGCAAAATATAATCTTCATTTTGATAATTATAGTGTAATTCTACTGCATTTAATTTTATAGTAATTCCTCTTTCTCTTTCTAAGTCCATGTTATCTAAAAGTTGATTTTTCATTTCATGACTAGAAACACTATGTGTCATTTCTAAAATACGATCAGCCAATGTCGATTTTCCATGATCAATATGAGCAATTATCGAAAAATTTCTGATGTTATTTTGCATCTAAATCACCATAAGTAATATATCATAAAAACTATTAAATAACTAGTTTTCTTTAAATAATTGATCTAAATTATTTTTAATACTATCTTCTTTTAAGCACATTTCAATTAATCTATCTTGATTTAAAGATTTTAAATATTGTTGAACTTGGATAATTTCTTTTTTATTAGTTTGAAATTTTAAATAATCTAATGATGTAATAAATTTTAAATATTCATTATCTTGATAATAATTAAAAATATTACTGTTAGTATTCTTTTCTGCAAATAAATTAATATTAATTTGTATTACTTGATAATCCGGTAAAAGTTTAATTAAAGTTTCTAAAAATAATTTATTTCTCTTTAAAGAAATTTTCTTTTTATTTAATTCTAAATTAATAATTAAATTATTACTAATTAAAATAATATCTACTTTTGTATTTTTTTTAGGAACTTTTAAATCAAATAATAAATAATCTGAAATACTAATATCTAAACTTTTTAAAAAATTTAAAATAAATATTTTCTGTTTTTTAATTAATATTTTAAAAATACATTCATGCATTAAAAAATAATCCATTTTATCCCTCCTATTTATACTTGTTATGGATTATTTTTAAAATTCCTTTAAACAGATAATAATTCTTGTTCTTTTTCTTTTAATAAAGTATCAATTTTTTTATTATATTCATTAGTTAACTCTTGAATATTATCTTGATACATATCTTTTTCATCTTCAGTTAATTCTTCTGCTTTTTTAACTAGATTATTACCATCTTGACGAGCATTACGTATTCCTATTTTAGCTTCTTCCGCCATTGTTTTAACTAATTTAACATATTCACGTCTTCTATCTTCAGTTAATTCAGGAATAGTTAAAATAACAGTTTCTCCATTATTAGTTGGAGTAATTCCTAAATTTGCTTCATTAATCGCTCTTTCTACATCTTTTATGATGCTTCTATCAAATGGTTTAACAAATAATTGACGAGCTTCCGGAACAGTTATATTACATAAACTAGAAAGAGGTGAAGATGTTCCATAACACTCTACCATAATACCATTTAACATTGCAGGATTAGCTCTACCTGCTCGAACTGTTGTAAAACGAGTTTGTAAATTTTCAATTGCTTTCTGCATTTTTTCTTCTGTAATTTTTTCGAAATCCATAAATATATTTTCTCCTTAATTTTATTATACAAATATTTATATTATTTTACAAGCATAATAGCACTTATAAGAGCGCCTAAAAGAATAGTTACTGTAATAATAATTATGCTCAAAGATGCTCCATTATCAGAAGGAATTAATGCTTCGTTTGCTTTATAGGTTTTTTTTAAAGAAACCTCATTGTTTTTGCTATATGTATCCTCTTGCATTTTATAATATCTAGTTGCTCGAAATAATATTTCTTTTTCGACGGAGTTTAAACTAATTGTTTGTAAATAATCAACAGTAGATGCTAGTAAATCTAAATCTGTATTAGAAGGATTAAAACCTAATTCTAAACTATCTAAAATATTTAAAAGATAAGCATATACTTTAATTTTTTCTTCTTTTTCTAAAATAGTTCCTGATATGTATTTTGCAATCAAAGGTTTCACTTCTACTTCATTAATATCTATATTATCTAAATCATTCCTGAAAATTGTATCAGAAGAAGTGTCAATATATCCAGATGATTTATTGTCTGAAGTATTTAAAGCCTTATTTTGTTCTTTAGTATTATCTTTACTAATTATTTCCATTTTTCTTTTACCATTATCATTATGGAATTTAATAATTGTATTTCCCACATAATATATTCTTTCATGATTAGAATCAATACTTAATTTAGGAGTCATATTGGGATAATTTAAATGAACATAAGTATTTATTAAATCTTTTTCAACTAAAAATGCCGGTTTGTCTTTAATATGATATTCTGTTTCATAAATATTTAAATCTATATTTTCTTCTAAATCATGTTGTCTTAATTCTTTAAAATATCGACTTTTTAAATATTCATAAAAGTTATGAGCATTCATAGTAGGAGCAGTAGTCTGTAATAATTCAGAAAATTTTAGAAGATTTGTTATTTCTAAAATATGAACATTTTCCTCATCACTATATTTTAAATAATAAACATCTTTATTAGTATCATTATATTCTTTTAAATTTTCAATTAATACTAATCCTTGTAAGCTTTTATTAATATTTTTTGCTTTTTCTAATTCTTGTTTAATATCTTTTTTTTCTTTTAAAGTATTTAAACGAGATTTAATAGCAGCGATAATAATATCTAAATCTTTATAAATTTTAATATCAATATTTTTAGATAAAAAATTATAATATTCTTCTAACATATCATAGTCATTTGTGTACATTAAAGCTTTTAAAATAGCATCAGTATTTGTAATTTGATTATCTAATAATCCAATTTTTAAACTTTCTGGTAATTTATGTTTCATATGATTCACCTAGTATAAAGTATAATATAAAAAAAATAGTTTAGCAAGGTAAAAAGAAAATACATGAGACATTTTTTTAATAAAATGTTACTGCATATAAACTTTTTAAATAAGTTGTATAATTTATATCATCATTGTTTTCTAATTCATCTAAAAAATCTGCTAAATCGTTTTTACAAATCTCTTTCTCACTTCTATTTTATTCAAACATATATTTTAAAAATAAGACAAGAAAAAATACTAACATTTTACTAAGTTAGTATTATAATTTATTTAAGGTATTTAAATTAACTTTTGTTTGTTTTTTATTTTGACAAATTAAATAAGCGTAACCTGAGAGAATTCCAGTAATTGCTACAGCATGAAATGCAATTAAGGCTCCTTTTTTCTTTTCCATTATTCCACCTCAATAATAGTTTGGTCTATTGTTTTCATTTTATGCAAAATTATTTCATATAAAGTTGTTTTTCTCGCTCGAGTTTGGTCATTTTTTACTGCATATTCAAAAGCTTCTGTACTGCCAATTATTACTAAGCTTTTTTTGGCACGAGATACTGCAGTATAAAGTAATTTATTGTAAAGCATTTTGTGAAATGTTTTAGTGATTGGCATTATAACATGATTAAATTCACTACCTTGGCTTTTATGAATACTTATAACATAAGCATGTTTGATACTTGAGAGATCTTCTCTTTTGAAAGAAACATTATTATTGTAAAAATTAATAATTATGAAATCTTTTTTACTATCTATATTCACTTCTTTTATATAACCTATATCTCCATTAAAAATATTTTTATCAGGATCATTTACTAAATTTAAAATTTTATCTCCTACTCGATAAATAATATTACCTACTTTAGTTTCTTTACGGTCATCTTCATGAGGGTTAAATATTTCTTGTAAATGAATATTTAAATTATCTATACCATTTTCTCCTTTATACATAGGAGCAAGTATTTGAATATCATTTTCATTTAAACCTTTTTCTATACTTCTTCTACTAATTTCACAGATTAAATCTTTAATATTTCTGACATCCGAATAAATAAAATTGTAATCATCTTTTTTTTCTAAATAATTAGTTGTTATATTTTTATCTTTAATTTCTTTGGCAAGTAAAGGAATAAAAGAATTTTCGCTTTGACGATATATAGTAGTTAAATTAATATGGTGAAATACTTTGGTATTAATTAAATCATTTAAAATATTACCGGCATTAACACTAGGAAGTTGATTTTCATCTCCTACTAAAATAAGTTGAATATCACTTTTTAATCCATTTAAAAGGCTATAGAAAAGATAAGAATCTAACATGGACATTTCATCTACTATTATTAAATTATGGGAAGTTTTATTGTATTCGTTAACAGAAAAAGTATTAGTTTC
>CANQNA010000038.1 GCA_947625005.1 uncultured Bacilli bacterium | reverse complement strand
CAAACCTACATCAATGGAATCTATACTAACATGTCTTAAACTAATTCCTGAAAGTGTACTTCCACTTGTCATATCATTTTTAGAAACAAAATCTTGATAAGGGATTTTTCCTAATTCACATATTCCTTTAAAAATAGAAGAAGTAATACTATTTGTTGTAGAAGAAGAATCTTTTGATATCGCAACACCTTTATTAATTAAAGCTTCATTATTGATATCACTATTTGCAGGATGATTAGGATGTGTTGCGTGAGTATTATCCGCACTTAAAATAGTTGAGTTAGTAATTAAAGTTGTTATATCTTTGTCTAGTTGTCCTGCAATTTTTTTTAGAACATCCATTAAAAAAGATGAATCTGCCCCTTCAGTAGTAAGCGAACCAATTTCTTCACTATTAAATGAACAAAAGATATTTATATTATCTGTTTTTTTTGCTTCTAAAAATGCTTTTAATGCAGAGTATGTACAAGTTAAATCATCTATTCTAGGCGAAATAATAAATTCTTTTTCTAAACCAAAATATTCAGGTTCATCTGTAGAATACAAAAATAAATCATAATCGCAAATTTCTTCATCTTTTTTTAAATTTAATTCTTGCTTTATTAAATCTTTTAAAGGATCCTTAGAATTCTTTAAAGACATAATAGGAAGCATATCTATTTGATCATTTAAATTTAAATTATTATTTGCTTCACTATTTTGATGAATAGCAACACTAGGAATACAAAGTAAAGGCCTTTTAAAATCTATAATTTCTTTATAAAAAACATTATTTTTTTTTAAAATAATTCTTCCTGCAATAGATAAAGGAGTATCTAACCAAGCATAATTCAATAATCCTCCATAGGGAATAACATTAACTTTTAAATAATTTTTTTCAAATATAGTATTTTTTGGTTTGATCATTAAAGATGGAGTATCAACATGAGTACATGTTATATTAAAATTGTCATTTTTTCCTAAAGTAAAAGCAATAATAGAAGCATCATTTCTTGTAACAAAAAATTTATCATTATCTAATAAATTCCAACATTGATTTTCTTCTAATTCTTTAAAGTTATGTTTTAATAAAATTTCTTTAATTTTTTTAACTCCTGTAAAAGCACAAGTGGCATCGTCTATAAACTTAAACATTTCTTTATTAAATTTTAAATATTTCATTTTTTTCACCATTTTTATTATGGTTTAAATAAGAATATTTATAAATAAAAAAAGAGTTTTTAACTCATTAAAATATTATATACTTCTTCAACACTTAATTTTTTATTAGAATTTTTCCAAATAGGAATTAAATGTAAATGATAGTGCTTTACTACTTGAAGGAATCCATAATTAACAACTAATCTAATTCCATCTGGATTCAACTTTTTTCTAATTAATTCTTGCATTTGTTTTGCAATTTCGTTTATTTCTCCAATTAACTTATTATCTATTAGAGTAAAATCAGTTATATGTTGTTTAGGAACTATTAACATATGTCCATTAGAATCTGGATTTACATCCATAAAAACTATAATATTATTATTTTCATAAACTTTATAATTAGGAATTTCCCCATTTATTATTTTACAAAATACACAATTATCCATATTTTTCACCTAAGTTTATTTTAACATAAACTAGTTCATTTGTTAACTTTTTTGGGTATTTTGCATACATTAAAATGAGGAGTGATAAAATGGCATACTTTAAAGAAATCGTAACAAAAGCAATTATTGGAAAAGGTAAAAAAACTACAGAACAAAATTTAACCATTAATACAGATAATAATTTAGATACCGTTCTTGGGTGTTGGGTCATAAATCATACTTTTAATGGAGTAAATAATAATGGAAAAGTAGTAATAAATGGTGGATATGATGTTAATGTTTGGTATTCTTATGATAATAATACAAAAACAAACGTTTTAGTAAATCATTTTACTTATCAAGATTCTATGAATGTAAAGATAAAAGATAATGGGGAAGTTGATAATAGTAGTGAAATAATTGTTAGAAGTTTAAATCAACCAAGTGTAACTGATGTAAAAGTAGATGGAAATCAAATTAATTTAGCTATTCATAAAGAAATGGGTGTAGAAATTATAGGTGATACTAAAGTAAGAGTAAGTGTGGAAGATGAATTTGAAGATTATGAAGAATTAGAAGATCCAGAAGATATAGATGAATCTTTAAATGAAATTGATAGTGAAGTAACTGAAGATTATATTAATTAGAGGTCATTTTCAATGATCTTTTTTATTTAAACTTACAAAAATTCAAAAACATAAGATTTAAAGTTCGTTAAACTCAATTTCTTTATTTAGATTGTTTTGATATTCATTTACTACTAAACTGCTTGTTGTTAAAAGCATTCCTGCTATAGAACAAGCATTTTTTAATGCATTTGTTACTACTTCTAAGGGATCAATTACTGTAGTATCTAAAATATTTTCAAATTTTTCTTCTTTAACATTAAAGATAATTTCGTAATTATTATTTCTAATTTTATCAATTATTTCTTTTGTTTCAAAACCAGCATTTAAAAGTATTTGTTCTAAAGGTTTCTTTAAAGCTTCTTTTAAAATAATAAAACCTAAATCAGTACTTTTAATATTATCACTTACTTTTAAAAGACTTAATCCTGATCCCGATAAAATTCCTTTGCGAGCTTCTTCTATTGCCCATAATGCATCAATAAATCGCATTTTCTTTTCTCTTCTTTCAGTATCAGTAGGAGCACCTATAACTATTTCTGCAGTACCATTAGTTAAATAAGCTATTCTTAAGTTTAAATCTTCCAAGCGATTATCATTATCATTATTTTCCCTTTGAAGTTTTAATTTCGTTACATAATCTTTAATTTTATTATTTTCTTTAAAAGAAAGCAAAGTTTTTTCTTTATTGATTTTTATATTACGAATTTTACCAAAATTAAAATTATCTAAAATTATTTTTAAATCTTCATAAAATTCTTGTTGTTGTATTCCAAATAAAGGAGTTTTTAATAAAATAATATTTATTTTATTTTCTAAATAAAGAGAGACTATTTCATTAACAAGTTCATCACTATAATCTTTAGCAATTATAACTAATTTTTCCTGCTTTTCATAAATTATATTTAAGTATTTACTAATACTTTCCAGATCATAAATAGGTTCGTTAAGCACTAAACAATATGGTTCTATCCAGTCAATTGTTTTATTTAGAAAATAGGGTGATGCTAAAATTGTATCAAAGATGTAACCTTTATTATAATTAACATAAGTTTCTTCATTTTGACTTTCTTTTAAAGTTATGGCACTTTTTTTCTTAATTTTATTATAAACTTCGCTGATAAGAGATCCAATATTTTCGTCATTTGCTGATACTTGTGCTATTAAAGTATAATCGTTTTCTTTAGGCTTTCTAGCATAACTATTAATTTCTTTTAAAACTTTTTGTAAAGCTAAATCTAACTGCTTTTTAAGTTGTAATGGATTAATGCCTTTTTTTATATATTCTAGGCCATTATTAAAGATATTTTCTAGTAAGACTAGAGTAGTAGTAGTTCCATCTCCTACGTTATCATTAGTTTTAATAGAAGCTTCTTTAGCAAGTTCTAAAATAGTATTAACAACTTCATCATCACTTTCAATATTTTCCGCAATAGTTACACCATCATTAGTAATAAAAGGACTGAAAGTTGAATGATCAATTATAATATTATTTCCTTTAGGTCCTAAAGTAGTTTTTACTGTTCCACATAATAAATTAATAGCTTCTTGCATTTTAATTGTTAAATTTTCTCCACTAATTACTTTTTTCATATTCTTCCCTCATTTCTGTTAAATATTTCCAATATTTTTTTGGCATAAAATTCATTCGACACTTTTCATTTTTTCTTTCTTTAATTCCAATTGTGTTATAAAAACTAATCCATAAATTTTCAATACTTTTTTCCTTCTCACTTACATTTTCTGTAAGAAGAGAAAAATTTTCTCCATTAATAATAACCACTTCTTTTTTATCATAAATACTAATTAAATTTCTTTTAACATCTTTAATAATCCAATATTCTTGTTTTAATCTTTTACAGAAATGGTGTGATAAAATTTCTAAGATATTGTTAGTTGGTTCTATTTCAGCATATAATACTTTATTTTCTAATTCTTTAAATCTTACAAAGCCTTTAAATTTATGATTTTCCCTAGAAACGTATTTGCTAATTTTTAAAGCGGATGTAACACATTTTAGATTTCGCATATAAATAATTTTTTCTTTATATTTTAAAGCATTTAAGTAAAAGTAATAAATTATTAATTCTTTATTTTCTTCTATAGATAAAAAGACATAATACATAATCCTAAAAATTTGTTTATTAGTATTATTAATTATTTCCATAATTATTTTATCGTTATCAGGTACTTCTAATTTTATTGTTTCTTCAAACAAATTTGGATTATATATCTTAGTTTTAATATTGTAAGGTCTAATATTTTTATTAATTAATATTTTAATTAAATTGAGCAAACTAATAAAACTGTCATCATATAAAAACACGTAATTCATGAAAATAAACTTAATTGTTCTCCTTTTAATTTGGTTTGTTTATTATCTAAAACTAAATTTGCTTCTATAAAACTTTTCTTAAAATATTTGAAATCAATAAAATATTTACCATTACATGTTATAAAGTATTGAGCTCTTTTTAAAACAACACCCATATTTTTTAAATCTTTAAAAGTCATATTAAAATTTTTTCGAGCTTTAATAATTCTTTTTGCCGAAGTGACCCCAATTCCAGGAATTTTTAATAAATCATAATAAGAACATTTATTAATTTCTTTAGGATATTCCGTCATATGTCTTAAAGCATAATCGGCTTTTGGATCAATAAGTAAATTAAAATTAGGATTATCTTCATTTAATAAATTATTAACTTTAAAGCCATAATAACGTAAAAGCCAATCAGCTTGATATAATCTATTTTCTCTTTTTAAAGGGGGAATAGTTAAACTTGGTAGTAAAGAATCTTTATTAACAGAAACATAAGCAGAGTAGTAAACTCTTTTTAATTTATAATTATTATACATATCTTCACTTTTTTTCATTATATCCAAATCACTTTCTTTTGTAGCACCTATAATCATTTGAGTACTTTGACCCGCAGGTACAAATTTTTTCCCTTTATTATCTTTAACATATTTCATTATTTTATTTATTGATTGACTATTCTTATTAGGTGCAAGTAAATTTAAACTAAGTTCTGTAGGAAGTTCAATATTTGCACTCATACGATCTACTAATGTTCCTAATTTTTTGACTAAATATTCACTCGCTCCTGGAATTGCTTTAGCATGAATATAACCACCAAAGTGATATTTTTTTCGCAAAAGAGTAATAGTTTCAATTAATTTTTCCATAGTATAATCAGGATTTTTAATAATTCCTGATGATAAAAATAATCCCTCTATATAATTTCGTTTATAAAAATTAATTGTTAAATTACATATTTCTTCTGGAGTAAATAACGCTCTTTTAATATTATTTGATTTACGATTTAAACAATATTTACAGTCAAAAATACAAGCATTAGTCATTAAAATTTTTAATAAGGAAATACATCTTCCATCACTAGAAAAAGAATGACAAATTCCTGATATATGAGCATTACCAAAATCATCTTTTCTTCTACTTCCACTAGAAGAACAAGATGCATCATATTTTGCACTTGCAGCAAGTATTTCTAATTTTTCTTTTAAGTTCATTTAATCACCACAATTATTATACAATAAAAAAAGAACAAAAGCAAACATTTGTTCTGGAAATTTTTGGAATTAATTTAAGATGTAAATTCCTATATTTAAATAAGTTGCAAATATAATCCAAATAATATATGGAATAATTAAATAAGCTGATATTTTTTTAACTTTTAAATATTTTTTAAATAAAATTAAAACAAGAATATCTAAAATTAAAATCCAAATAACTGATAATAATCTAAGTTTAAAAACGAAGAAGATAAAAGACCATAAAATATTAAAACCTAACTGTAAATAATATGTTTTGATAACACTTTCATTAAAATAATCTTTTCGAAATAAATAGTAAGATATTCCCATAAGTAAATAAATAATACTCCAAGCAATAGGGAATATTATCCCTTTAGGAGAAAAAGGAGGTTTTATTAAGAAGTCATAATCCATAAACCCTTTAATTATAAATCCTGTTATACCACCTAAAACTATAGGAAAGAAAAGCCAAAATAATTTTTTCATAACACCACTTTCTAATAATATATTATGTTATTTCCAAAGATTTAAAACATTCAACTAATTAAAAGTAGATACACTTTTTTTCTAATATGGTTTTTAATAAAAGATTTTATTGCTAATTTTTTTAATTTGTGATATTATCAATATGCTAAATTTTTGGAGGAAAATATGAAAGAAATTATAGTAGATACTATTATAGATATTGTAAAAATTATTCCTTTTTTATTTGTCGCTTTTTTTATTATGGAATATCTTGAACATAAATTAAGTAAAAGTGAAAAAACTATAAAACATTTAGGAAAATACGGACCTTTAATAGGCAGTATTTTTGGAGCAATCCCTCAATGTGGTTTTTCTGTTATGGCAACTAATCTTTATGCTACTAGAATAATCACATTAGGAACTTTAATATCTATATATTTATCTACTAGTGATGAAATGTTACCTATTTTAATTTCCTCTAAAGTTTCTTTAATTTTAATTTTAAAAATTATTTTACTTAAAATTGTAATAGGATTTATTTGTGGTTTTATTATAGATTTTATTTTCCGTAAGAAACAAGAAAAACAAACAATTAAAGATTTTTGTGAAGATGAACATTGTGATTGTAATCATAACTTCTTAAAATCTGTTTTAACTCATACTTTCAATATTACATTATTTTTATTAATTATTACTTTTATTATAAATACTATTATTCATTATTTAGGAACTGACAAGTTAGGGCAATTTCTTTTAAAAGATACTTTTTTTAGTCCGTTTATTTCTTCTTTGATTGGATTAATTCCAAATTGTGCATCTAGTATAATTTTGACAGAACTTTATTTAAATAATGCTTTATCTTTTGCTAGTTTATTAGCTGGATTGTTAACTGGTAGTGGAGTCGCTCTTTTAGTTTTATTTAGAGTAAATAAAAATTTTAAAGAAAATGTTTTTATTTTAATGCTTATTTATTTTTTAGGAGTAATTACGGGAATTTTCTTGGAATTTTTAACTCTTCTTTCATAAGAAAAAAAAATTAGAATAAAATATATTAATCGAAAGGGAAAATATGAAAAAATTAGATTTAGCCTATAAAGTATCTATAATTACTATAATTATAAATATTCTTTTATGTATTTTTAAATTGATTACTGGTTTAATAAGCAAATCTCAAATTATGATTAGTGATGCTATTCATTCTGCAAGTGATGTTGCCTCTACATTTATTGTTATTATTGGTATTTTTGTATCCCGAAAAGAAAGTGATAGAGAACATCCTTATGGACATGAAAAATATGAGTCTATCGCTGGTTTTGTTTTATCTCTTATGCTTGCAGCAGTTGGTTATAATCTTTTAAAAACAAGTGTTTTAGAGATAGTACATCAAAATTATACTGCAACTACGTCATCTTTAGCATTATTTGCCGCAATTATTTCAATATTAGTAAAAGAAGGAATGTATCAATATACTATTAAAGCAGCTAAAAAAATTAATAGTACGGCCTTAAAAGCAGATGCTTGGCATCATAGAAGCGATGCTTTATCAAGTGTAGGTGCTGTGCTTGGAATTGCAGGATCTTTGTTGGGATATCATTTTTTAGAACCTATAACAGTTATTGTAATTAGTTATTTTATCTTTAAATCTGCTTGGGATATACTAAAAGATGCTATTTCAAAGTTAATTGACACTTCCGCAGATGATAATACTTTAAATAAAATTACTAAACTTATTGAAGAAGAGGAAGACATTTTACATATTGATAGTTTAAAAACTCGTCTTTTTGGTTCAAAAATATATGTTGATTTAGAAATTGCTGTAGACGAAAATTTATCCTTAAAATCATCTCATGAAATAGCAGAAAAAATTCATTTAAAGATTGAAAAATATATTACTAATTGTAAACATTGCATGGTTCATGTGAATCCTTATCAAAAGAACTAGTGGTTCTTTTTTTCTTGCTAATTTATCTTTATATGTTTATAATAAATAACAATTTAGTTATATTTGTGATAAAATTTAGATGGTGATATAATGGATTTAATTTATATTGGAAAAATTGTAAACACTCATGGAATTAAGGGAGAATTAAGATTACTTAGTTCTTTTGAATTTAAAGAAAGAGTATTTAAACCAAATAAAAAGATTTATATTAATAATAAGGAATATGTTATTAATACCTATAGACATCATAAAATGTTTGATATGATTACTTTAAAAGGATTTACTAATATTAATGAAGTATTATTTTTAAAAAATCAATTAGTTTATTTTAATCGATTAGATTTAAATTTAACCGAAGAAGAATACTTAATTACAGATTTAATTGGATTGGAAGTCTATTATAATAACGAATTAAAAGGCATTATTACTAATATAGAATTAGGTAAAAATCCTTTAATTATCATAGATAAAAATAAATATGTTCCATATCAAAATAATTTTATTCAAGAAATTAATTTAACAAAGCGAAAAATAATTTTAAAGAATTGTGAGGGATTACTATGAAAATAACTGTTTTAACTCTTTTCCCTCAAATATTTCAAGGTTTTTTAAATGAATCCATTATTAAACGAGCATTAGATAAAAAACTAGTAGAAATTGAAGTTGTTAATTTTCGAGAATTTTCTAAACTTAATAATAAACAAGTAGATGATACTCCATACGGTGGAGGAAGTGGTATGGTTTTAATGTGTGAGCCTATATATGAATGTCTAAAATCCGTTAAAACTAAAGATTCATTTGTTTGCATGTTGACACCTGATGGAAAAACTTTTAATCAAGTTCAAGCAAAAAAATTAGTACATTACAAACATTTAATTTTAATTTGTGGACATTATGAAGGTTTTGATGAAAGGATTCGTTCTTTTGTTGATGCTGAAATTAGTTTAGGAGATTTTATCTTAACTGGTGGAGAAATCCCAGCAATGGCTATCATAGATGCTTGTACTAGATTAATTGATGGAGTTATTAAAAGTGAAAGTAGAGAAAAAGAATCTTTTGAAGAAAATTTGTTAGATTATCCTAACTATACAAAGCCTCGAGAATTTAGAGGAATGAAAGTACCAGATATTTTATTAAGTGGGGATCATAAAAAAATTGAAGAATGGAGAAGACAAGAACAAATAAAGAGAACAAAAGATAGAAGACCTGATATAATTAAAGAGAAAGGATAAATTTTATGAACAGTTATTTAATTAAAAAGAATAAAGAAACTAATGAAATCATTTATATGAGCTATGATTTTGACGGTTATAAATTTAAACCGAAAAAAAATAGTAAATATTTAAATGTAAATAATATAATGGTTGTAAAACCAGAAATGATTAGTAAAATATTGCACATAAAATTTAATAAATTATATCAAAATTTAGAACATATTGTTTTAAATTATTTAGCAAGTGATGATGAAGAAGACGATGGTACTTGTGAAATATTGTTAGATGAAACTGATAAACTAAAAAGTATTTATCAAAAACAGTATGAAAAATATTTAAAAAAAGAGGAAAATAGAATTTTTTTAGAAAAATTAAATTTTTTATATAAAGAGTTAGAAATCAAACAGTTAAGAATATCTGAATATTTATCTTTAAACTATGATTATGAAATTTCTCAAGGTAAAAGTAGATAAACTATAGCCTTTTATCTTTTTTTTTTGTATAATAAATAAGGTGATATATATGGCAAAAGAAAAAGTTAAAGATGAATCAGTAATTAAAGATTTTCTAAAAGAATATGGACTATTTATTTTAGTAGTGATATTAATAATAGGAATTCGTATTTTTATTTGTACTCCAATTAATGTTAATGGAACTAGTATGAGTACTACTTTAAAAGATGGAGATATTATGTTACTAAATAAAATAGGTCTAAGAACAAAAAAATTAAAAAGATTTGATATAGTTGTGGTAAGAACATCTCATAGTTATATAATTAAAAGAATTATTGGCCTTCCTGGAGAAACTATAAGTTATAAAAATGAAAAATTATATATAAATGGTAAAGCAGTAGAAGATAAATATAATTTAAATAATACAGGAGATTTTGATGCAGTTAAAATTGGAAAAAATGAATACTTTGTTATGGGAGATAATCGTAATGTGTCAAATGATTCTCGTGTTATTGGTCCTGTAGAAAAAAAAGATATTATAGGTAAAACTAATTTTGTCATTTTTCCTTTCAAAAAATTTGGTAAAGTAGAAAGTTAATAGTATTATCTTTACTGCAAGAAAGAATTGTTAAATAGCAAAAAATAAAATTGAAGTTATAATTAATTTTAAGTTTGAAGTTAGTATAAGATATGCCAAAAAGCGTATCTTTTTATATATATTTATGTTAGATTATGGCTATATATTTTATTGTTTGATATAATTATATTGAATTAAATTAATTTAAAATATTAATAGTAAATAATTTATGGAAGTGATAGAAATGGAAAAAACAATTAAAGAAGAATTAGAAGCTTTTAAAGAATTTAAAAAAAATTTTGAATTTAAACAAAAAGAAATAATTAACGAAGGTGAAGATTTATATTGTGATGGAGAACTATTACAAAAAGGAGAAGATAAGCCAATAGGAGAGACAGAAAAGTGGATAAATGCCGGGTATAACTTAAAAAGTGAGTTTTCCAAAGTTTTATCTAATCTTTTTCCCTATGAGTTTGTTTTTGCTGGAAAACATTTAAGCAGTATTGAATCATTTTTTCAAGGAATTAAATTTAAAGATAAAGATGTTCAAGAATATATATTTAAATATAGTGGTATAAATTCAACTAGCATAAAAGCTGCAAGCGATTTTAATTGGAAAGAAACAGGAATTATTTATTGGCAGGGAAAAGCAGTAAAAAGGGATAGTGAAGAATATGCTGATTTAGTTGATGAATTATATATATCAGCAATTCAGAATCCATTATATAGAAATGTTTTGAAAAATGTAAGTAAGCCAATCATTCATTCTATAGGAAAAACAAGTAAAAATGAAACAGTGTTTACTAGATATGAATTTGAATATATGCTTAACTGTTTAGTAGCATTTTTAAAAGAAGAAATATAATATTGTAAAAAATTAGGATTAAAAATGTTGGAATTGTAATACAATCTAATTACAAATTTAATGTATGAGGGAGGATGATTTAAGATGAGTATAATTACAAGTGCTAGTGGTTCATCATGTTGGAGAGGATTAGATTATTATAAAAGTAAAAAAGATGTTAGAAATTAGAGAGGTGATTACGAAATTGTAACCCTTAATAAAAAAAGAAAGTAGGTGGAATTTTGAATAATAAATTAGAAACAATTTCAAATCTTTTTGATGGTAAAGAAATAAGAAGTATTTGGAATAGTGAAAAAGAAGAATATTACTTTAGTGTTATTGATGTTATAGGTGCATTAACCGAAAGTAAAGATCCATCTCATTATTGGAGAACTTTAAAATCCAGAATGATTCAA
>CANQNA010000037.1 GCA_947625005.1 uncultured Bacilli bacterium | reverse complement strand
CATATATTTATTTAATTTTGCTAAATAAGTTTTTTCTACATGATTTTTAGGATGCATTAAAATATTAGAAAGTTCTCCATCATTAGTAAGTAATATAATTCCCGTTGTATCATAATCTAATCTTCCTATTGGATATATTCTTTTATCAGTTTTAATTAAATCAACAATCGTTTTTCGATTTTTCTCATCACTTACAGAACTAATTACACCTCTTGGTTTATTTAAAAGATAATAAACTTTATCTTCTTTTTCTAGATGAATGCCATCTATTACAATATCATCATTACCATTTACTTTTGTTCCAAGTTCTCTTACTACTTCTCCATTTACCAAAACTTTTCCCGCTTTAATTAAATCTTCTGCTTTTCTTCTTGAAGTAAATCCAGAGGAAGCAATGACTTTTTGTAATCGTTCCATAAAATCACCTAAATTTATTTTATCAAAAAGTTTAAATTTAGTCTATTCTTGACAATAAATTTTTAATTAATATAATAAGTTTTAAAAAGGAGAGCGGATTATGACTGATCCAGAATTTGAAAATGCAAACAAAGATTTTATTAATTCAATTAACATTTCTTTAATGAACAATGATTTATCTTATCTAAATTTTTGTTTAGACCAGATTATTTGGATTGTAAAGAAACTAATACATTCTTCTTCAAAACTCAAAATATCATCTGTTGTGGATTTTTTAATGAATAAAATTACATTAATAGATTCAAATGTAGATCTTATCTTTAAAAAAAATAGAGAAAATAATAATCTTATAAAAAATATTTTAAAAGATATTATCAAATATTTAAAATTAATTAGACAAACTCAAAATTTTTATCATCTAGTCTTCATTTATAATTTTTTATTAGACATTGTAAATATACAAGAAGTTAATTCTCAAAATTTAAAAAATAATTTAGATATTTTAAATTTTGGCCGAAAAGGAATAGAATATTCTCCAACACATTCTCTAGAAAATGAACTAATAAATATTCAAAAATTAGTACAAGAAAATAATAAATGTCTAAAAAAAATAATTGAAGAAGAATCAGTTAAATTCCAAAAAACAAATATACAATAATAAAACTTAAAGATATGCCAATCAAGTCAGCAAATAAACCTACTTTTAAAGCATATCTTATTTTATTTACTCCAATACTACCAAAATAAAGAGTAATTACGTAAAAAGTAGTATCTGTACTTCCTTGAATAGTTGAGGCAACTCGACCTACAAATGAATCGGGTCCAAAATTTCCTAAAATATCATTTAAAAGAGCAAGTGAAGCAGTACCAGAAATAGGACGCAAGAAAGCCATAGGAAGAATATCTAAAGGTAGATTAAAGTGATTTAATAAACCTTTTAAAGGAGAAAAAATAAAATTAATAAGTCCACTATCAACAATCAAATTAACCGCAAAAATCATTGCACAAAGAAAAGGGAAAACTTTTAAAGCTGTTTTTAAACCACTTATAGCTCCATCACAAAATGAATCATAGATATCTACCTTCTTTTTAAAACCATAAACAATAATAATTACTACAATTATTGGTAATATAAATAAACTAATTGTGCCCATTGTTTTTTCTCCTTATAAACCAATCTAAAAGTAATCCACAAAAACAAGAAATAAATGTTGCTAAAACACAAGTAATTATTACTTCATTAGGATTAGCAGATTTATGAAGACTTCTTAGAGCAATGATAGTTGTAGGAATAATCGTAACGCCTCCCGTATTTAAAACAAGAAACGTAATCATTGCTTCACTAGCTGTATCTTTTTTTTCGTTTATCTTTTGTAATTCTTCCATAGCCTTTAAACCAAAAGGAGTTGCCGCAGAACCAAGACCAGCCATATTAACTGCTACATTAGAAGCAATGTAACCTAAAGCTTTATTATCTTTAGGAATAGAAGGGAATAATATTCTTAAAACTTTTGATAATTTTTTAGAAATTAAAGTAAGCAAACCACTCTTTTCTGCTATTTCCATTAACCCCATCCAAATAACTAAAACTGGAATCATTTCCATAATAATTTCAATAGAAGTTTTTCCACTATTTATTAAAATGTCATTAATAGTTTTAATATTTCCACTTACTGCACCATAAACAATGCCCGCTATTATAAAAATTCCCCAAATAATATTAACCATTAATTACTCCTAATTTTTGAAAAAACTTTTCATACCATTTTAAATGCTTTTGTTGAGATTCTTCTCTTTTATATATTTTTTCTTTATGATAAATTACCCCATTTAATTTAACTTGATATTCCCCTACTGCTTGTTCTGCTGAATCTTCATAAAGAATAATATCAGTTTTGATTTTTTTATACTCATCTTTAGTTAATGTCATATAAAAATTGTTTTTAATATAATAATCTTTATTATCTAAAATAGTTTTCTTGGTATTTAAAATTTGATACTTTTTATAATTTTTAAAAATTTTCTCATAAAAAGCTTTATGATTTTGAAAATCATTAGGATCATTTAAAGTTACTATTGTAATATTCATATTATTTTTTGTAGCTGTTGTAACTAAAGTTCTTCTAGCTTTTTTGGTAAATCCTGTTTTTCCTCCAGTACAATATTTATATTCAGTTAAAAGACGATTTTTATTATGCCAAACATAAGTTTTTCGATCAGTTTTTACTGTATATGATGTAGTTTTAACAATATTTTGATACATTTTATTTTTCATTGCATAACTAGATAATAAAGCCATATCATAACTTGTTGATAAATTACCTTGGCCTAATTCATTTTCTAAACCATTGTTATTAATAAATATTGTATCTTTCATATTTAAAGATTTGGCAAGTTCATTCATATAAAGAACAAACCCTTCCATAGAGCCTCCTATTTCTTGAGCTAATTCTATAGCAGCATCATTACCACTTCTAAGCATTAACCCGTATAACAAATCTTTTATTTTAATATGCTCTCCTACTTCAATATAAATTCCACTTCCATAACTTTTTAAAACTTCATTAGAAACTGTAACAGTTTTATTTAAATCTTCCGTATTATTAAGAACTACTAAAGATGTCATTATTTTCGTAATAGAAGCAATTAAACTTTGATTATGTTGATTACTATTTAAAAGAACTCGATTAGTATCCATATCCATCACTGTATAACTACTTGCTTGAACTGTTAAAGTGAATAAAAAGATTAAAGGAATAAAAAAGTATTTCTTCATAATATCACCTAAACAATTCTATGAAAAAAAGGACATAATTAGTCCTTAATATTTTTCTTAAATATTTACCTTATAGTAAAAAAATCAGTAATTATTTTAGTAAACTTATCTAAATTTAAAAATATGATATAAATACTAGATACTAAAAAAGGTCCAAATGGTAATAAATGATCACTTTTTTTAAAAGATAAATAAACAGCATAAGGGAAAGCTAGAAAAGAAGCTAAAATAAGATAAAGTATTCCTAATTTTGCTCCTAAAAATATTCCGGCAAGAAAAGATAATTTAATATCTCCTCCTCCTAACGACTCTTTTTTAAAAGCAATAAAGCCAAAAATTCTTAAAGCATAAGCAAATAAAAATCCAATAACTCCTCCAAAAAGTGAGGGAATTATTATACTAGGTCCATGAAAATAAATTTTAACAATTAACGCAAGAATTCCAACAATTATTAAAGGTTCATCATCAATAATATAATATCTAGAATCACTAACAAAAATAATAGAAACTAAACTAGATATTAAAAGAGCAAGAAAAAAATTCTCTGATAAATTAAACAGCCAAAAATCAAATAAAAACATAATACCTGTTAATAATTCAATAAAAGGATATATTAAACTAATTGGTTCTTTACATGCACTGCATTTACCGTTTAATATTAAATAACTTAAAAGAGGAATTTTTTCCTTCCATTTCAATTGATGATGGCATTTTGGACAATGAGATTTTGGTTTTATAATAGATTCTTTTTTTGGTAATCTTAAACCTACTACATTATAAAATGATCCCATTACAAGGCCAAAAATAAAGATAAAAATTGAATATAATACTTTATAAAATCCTATCATGATATCTCCGAATACAAACTAAACATTGGCACTATAATTGCTAATATTACACTTCCCACAATTGCAGCCAACAAAACTATAATCGCTGGCTCAATAAATGATTTCATAGTATTAATTAAAGACCTATGTTCCTCTTGATAATATATACTAACTTTACTCATCATTTCAGCTAATTCTCCTGTTGATTCTCCTGTAACAATCATAAAATAAGCAACATCAGGAATTGCCCAATGATCTTTAAAGGAATCTGATATTTTATCCCCTCGAGCAATATTACTAATAGTATTAATCATTATTGTTTTATATATTTCATTATTAGTTATTTTAGATAAAATATCCATACTTTCAGTAATAAAAACATTATTTTTTAATAAAGAAGAAAATGTTTTCGTAAAAATAGTTAATTCTTTATAAATAATAACTTTTCCTATTATTGGCATTTTCATTAAAACTACTTGCATCACTTCTCTAAAAGCCTTTATTTTTTTATACATCATTCCTATAGTAAAAGCAATTACCATAATTATTAAAAGAATAATAAAAATATTTTTCTTTAAAAATTCACTTGAAGCTAAAACAAAAGCAGTAAAACCATTTATTTCTACTCCAGCACTATCATAGATTGATTGAAACTGGGGTACAATATATAAAAGCATAAATGTTACAACTGCTACAGCAATTATTACGATAGCAGAAGGATAAGCAAGAGCACTAATCATTTGTTTTCTCGTTTGTTCTGTTTCCGTATAATAGTCCACCATATCATCTAAAGTTTCTTCCAACTCTCCAGTCGCTTCAGCCGCTTTAATCATATTAATTAATAAAGGAGGAAAAGTATCATTTTGTTTTTCCAATGCAGAAGAAAAACTTTCTCCCAAGGTTAAATTATAAATGATTGAATCAAAGGTTTTTCTTTTATTAATATCTTTCTTTCCCATTTGTTTACTAAGTATTTTCATAGATTCTGTTAAAGTAATACCACTTTTTAAATAAGTAGATAATTGTGTTAACCAGAAAATTAAATCTTTAGTAGACATTTTTTTAGTAAGAAATTGTTTATTTCCATACATAAATTCAATAAACTTACTAGTTTCAATTTTATAAACATTATAATTTTCTCCTTCAAGATAATTATAAACTTCACTTTTAGAATAGGCAGGAAAAATCCCAGTTTCTTTCTTCCCTTCAGGATTTCTTGCAGTATATCTAAATGTTATTAATTTTTCACTTCTAACATTTTCACTTTCATCTAATTCCGACATTAATTGTTGTTTTTCTAATTCTAATCTAGCACTTAACTTTTTATTATCAACACGTTTAGCTTTAACTTTTTTTAGTTCTTTATCTTTTTTTTCATTAGCAATCATTTTTTCATCAATATTTAAATTAACTGATTCTCTAATTTCTTTAATATCTTTTTCTTTTTGACCTTTCTTATAAATATTATAAAGTGAGTTAGAAATTATATTATAAATTAAAATAAAAGGATAAAACAAGCCATAAAAAGAATAATATACTCCTAAAGAAATATACATAAAAATTAAAAAGAAAGGTTTTAATATTAAATAAAAAGGTTTAAGGAATAGTAAAATGGCAGAATTATTTTTCTTACTTTTTGTTTTCATTGGCCACCCACTTTCCTTATTCTTATAAATTATAACATATTTTTTTTTAGAGTTAAACTATTTTAAGTTAAATCATAAAATATATTAAGGTGATAGTATGAATCCTTCTTCTGTAAATATAAGTGGTATTTTAAATGGACTATCAAAAGCATTAACTGTAGCAAATCAAGCAATTCCCCTTTATAAACAAGTTAGTCCAATGATTGGTAAAGCCAAAAATATGGTTTCGATTATGAAAGAAATCAACAAAAGTAACCCAAAACAACCTATCAAAAATACTAATAATACTAAAATAATTAAAAAAGAACCGGTATATAATAATCCCGTGTTCTTTCAATAATTAAATATAAAGTAAGAAACCTACTAAAAAAGCAATAAATAAGATTAAAACAATTATACCATTTATATTGTCTAATTTTCCGCTCTTTTTTTCCACTCCAACAGCAATTGAGGCAAATAAACCTCCTACTAATCCACCTAAATGAGCACTTAAACTAATGTTACTAATTAACATGCTTAAGATAATATTAAGAATTAAAACAGGAATTATCTGATTACGCATCGCATTACCTAAGTATACTCTATAATAGTAACCAAAATATAGTAAACCTCCTAGCAATCCAAAGATAGCTCCACTCGCTCCTACACACCATGCAGTTGAAGTTAAGCACGCAAGTAAATTACCTGTTAGCAAACTAATAAAATAAATAAAAGTATATTTCTTTTTCCCTAAAAACGATTCTAATTGACTACCAATTATAAATAGAGAATACATATTGCACAATAAATGAAAAATATCAGCATGCATAAATCCCGCAGTAATCAAACGATAGAGTTCTAAATTTTTTACATGACTAACTTGAACTGCTAATAAAGTATATAAATCAAATAATCCAGTAATTTGTCCAATTATAGCAAGAACATACATAAAAATATTTATGCCAATTAAAATATAGGTAATTGAAGGAGTTTTTCTTTTAAAAACTTTAGAATAATTTTTGTTTTCTTCTTCAGTTTTTTTATTTATATCATTAGTTACATTAATAAAAAACTCTAAATCTTGACCTCCTACTTGATCATCAATAAGTTGAGGATACATACTTAAAATACCATTTTCATCATTAAAATTATCATAATTATTTATAATAATCGTATCAATATGATTAGCACTTTCTATATTAACTTGCTCGTTTACATCAAGTAATATATTAAGTGATGGCAAACTAAAACTTAAAGTTTTTCTTTTAATTTGTTTAATAATATTTTTTATTTTAAATAAATCAAAATCTAATTGCTCGTTATTATGTATATAGTTAGAATTAATACGAATAATTTTATAAGTACTGTTTAAATTTTCTAACCATATTTCATTCTTTACTCCATTAACTAAGATTGGTGAGTAATTTTCCTTAGTCACAAAATAATGAACTAATTGCATTATAATTCGGTCTTTTTCTTTAAATTCTAATATTTCATTCATAAAAATTTCACCTATTCATATTTTATAACAAAGTATAATTTTAGTAAAGAGGTGATGCATTTTGTTATATATTGTTTTAACTTTAATTATTTGGTTATTTCCTATTTTTATTCCATTTAACGAAAGCTTTTTTAGAAGTTTAAATTTAAAATATTTTCTACCCTACGAAGCTTTTGTAATGATTTATATTTTTGGCATAATTTTATTAACAATATTAATTTCCTATTTAGTAAAAAGGAAAAAATTCAATAATGATTATTTATTTTTCTTTTCTACTTTATGGATCTTTAATATATTAACTTTTATCTATTTTTCTTGTTTTGAAAGTATTTTTTGGAGTTTGATTTTTAGCTTTCTAGAAATAATAAATCTGCTAATACTATTTGTCAAAATAAAAAAAATAAATAAAGGACTTACCAAATATTTATTTTTATTTTTTGCAATTTATATTTATTTATTTTTCCTTATACAATAGTTTCCAATTCATTTAGTTTGTCTTGAAATTCTTGAGGTAAAGGGCATTCAAAATGCAAATGTTTTTTCGTAATAGGATGAATAAAATCAAGAGAGGCAGAATGAAGAAATTGGCCAAATTCTGTTACAGAATCATTTGTATAAACTGGATCGTTAAAAATAGGATGATTAATATACTTCGCATGAACTCTTATTTGATGAGTTCTTCCTGTTTCTAATATACATTTTACTAAGGTATAATTTTTATATCTTTTTAAAACTTGCATATGAGTTATAGCAGATTTAGAATTATCTGTCGTCACTGTCATTTTTTTTCTATCTATTTTATCTCTCCCAATTGGAGCATCAATGGTATTCGTTTGTTCTTTTAACACTCCTTTTAAAAGAGCGATATATTCTCTTTTAACTTCTTTTTTTTGAAACATATCGGCTAAAATTTCATGCACTTTATTAGTTTTAGCAACTATCATTAAACCACTTGTATCTTTATCTATTCTATGAACTATTCCCGGACGAATTTCTCCATTTAAATCACTTAAATTAGTGTGATACATTAAAGCATTCACAAGAGTTCCACTTTTATTTCCATTTCCTGGATGAACCACCATTCCACTAGGCTTATTTACCACAATTAAATCTTCATCTTCATATACTATATCTAACTCTATATTTTCTTTTTCAATATTCACTTCTTCTGTAAAAGATTCATCAATAGAAATTACATCATTATTTTTTACCATATAATTCGGTTTTATTTCTTCCTCATTAACTAAAATAAAACCTGATTTAATCATTTTACTAATTAAAGAACGAGATAATTCAGTTTCCTTATTTAGATATTTATCAATTCGTTCTTTTTTTTCTAAGTTTTTTACTACTACTACTTCCATTTTTGTCTTCTCCTTTTATAATAGCAATTATTAAAAGTATTACTCCTATTACAATAAAACTATCTGCTAAATTAAAGATAGGAAAATCATAAGAAAATATTCGAAAATCTAAAAAATCTCTAACATATCCAAAGAATAAACGGTCTGCTAAATTACCACATATTCCTCCTATTAATAAACTAAAAGCAATAAAATTTTTTTTATTTTTTTGAAAACTATTGGAATATCTTAAAATAACAATTAAAGCGAGTACACTTATTACTATTATTAATTTAGTGCTATTTTCCAATATTCCCCATGATGCTCCATAATTAAAATGATTTGTTAAATAAAAAAAATTGTCAATTAACTTTAAAGAAGCTCCTTCAGTTAAAAATGAGGTTATAAGAATTTTAGAAATTTGATCACTTATCAGAGCGATTATAATAATTAATAGTTGTGATTTTTTCATAAGTCACCTCAGAAATAATTATAAACTATTTAATCTAATTCAACAAGTATAACATCTTTTCCAATTCGCACAATTTGTTTGAAAGTAAGAGTGACTTCTCTATTATATACATTAAAGCGAAAAAATTGTTTAGGTTCTACAACAATATAATTAATAACACCTTCACTTGTAACATCTAAATCTATAATTCTTCCAATATTTTTTCCGTCTTTAATATTAATAATATCTTTATCTTGTAATTCACTCATTTTCATATACTCCACCAATAAATTATATGTTATTTAATTAGTCTTTTGACATTGGCAATGGCATTTTTTTCTATTCTACTTACTTGAGCTTGACTTACTCCTAATTCTTCCGCAATTTCTGTTTGGGTTTTTCCTACAATATATCTATCAGTTAAAATACTTCTTTCTCTATCTTTAATTTTGTATAAGGCACGTCTTAAACTTATCAACATATCTCTATCAGTGTTAGCATCTTTAACATCAGCAATCTGGTCTAAAAGATATATAGTATCTCCCCCATCATTAAAAATTGGTTCAAAAATACTCATAGGTTCTTTTAAACTATCCATAGCATTAGATAAGTCATATTCCGAAATTTCTAAAGCTGAACAAATTTCTTCGTTAGTTGGTTCTTTCCCGTTTTTAGCAAGATATTCATCTTTAAATTTTAAAATCTTATAAGAATTATCTCTCACTGATCTAGTAATCCTAACTGCCGATGAATCTCTAATGAATCTCTTCACTTCTCCTAAAATAAGTGGCACACCATAAGTGGAAAACATGACTCCAATGCTAGTATCAAAATTATCTACCGCTTTTATAAGACCAATAGTACCAATTTGAAATAAATCATTCATATCATATTTTCCATTATTATATCTTTTTATTATACTTAAAACTAATTTTAAATTTCCATTAATCAATTCTTCTTTAGCTTCCTTATCCCCATTATGCATTCTTTCAAAAAGAGGGATCATTTCTTCATTTTTTAAAACTTTTAATTCATTAGTATTTATTCCTGTAATATCAACTTTATATTTACTCAAAATAAAAACTCCTTTCCCTTTTATATTGGGATTTAAGAAGTTTTTTATACAAAATTCATAAATACAAGTTTTTACCTCTTTTATTTTTGTAATTTAGCAATTTTTTTAAAGAACGCTTCTTTACCATTTAATAAACTAGAAATTGAATCTCCACTATTTAAAGTATTAATAATTTCCGCAATTTTATGGGAACAATTTACTTCATGAAACCATTCTTTGTTCTTTATTTCACTTTTAATATAAGTTAGATTTGTGGTATAAATTTTTTCAAATAATCCTTCATTAAAAGCTTGATCAAATTTTTCTATTCCCTCAGTAAAAAGGGCAAAAGTTGAAGCCAAATAGACATTTTTTGCTCCTTTATTTTTAAGTTCTTTTGCAACTTCTAAAATAGATCCCCCGGATGCTATCATATCATCAACTACTATAATGTTTTTTCCTTTAACATCGGCTCCCATATAAGCATGTTCAACAATAGGATTTAAACCATTAACAACCTTAGATAAGTCTCTTCTTTTATAAAATACACCTACATCACACTTTAACATTTCTGCAAAATAACGAGCTCTTTCCATAGCACCAAAATCAGGACTAACAATCAAAATATTGTCTAAATCACTTTTATTATTTCTAACAAAATCTTCTAAAATGTTATTTGTTGGATAAACATTTTCAAAAGCTAAAAGAGGGACAGCATTACAAACATTTGGATCATGAACATCAAAGGTAATAATCTCTTTAACTCCCATAGAAGCAAGTTCTTCTAACGCATAAGCACAATCTAATGATTCTCTTCCTTTCTTTCGATGTTGACGTGATTCATATAATAAAGGCATTATTAAAGTTATTTTTTTAGCATGTCCACACATGGCAAGAACAACTCTTTTGATATCTTGAAAATGATCATCAGGTGAATAATGATTAGTATAACCATGCATAGAATAAGTCATATCATAATTTCCAATATCTGCTAAAATATAAATATCTTTATTTCTAACAGTATTTAAAATACGTACTTTCCCTTCTCCATTAGCAAAACGATCCATTTTTATAGGAATAATATAATCTTGTTCATTTTTCCTTATTTTATTTATTTGTTCATTAACTTCTTTTCCAATAATTTTAATATTATCCAAAACTATTAATCCTAAATTCTCTTTCATAAATACTCCTTTACAAAAAAAATACTAAAGATATCCCTTAGCATTTTTTTGAGAAGCAAATAAATTGTTTTTATAATTATATAACATATTTACTCCTCCCATCATTATAATTGTACCATAATATTTTTATAAAAAAAGTATTTCAAGCAAATTTTTGCTAAATTTAGACAATTATTTTATATTTTTCTCATATTCTTCATCAGAAATATTATATTTGCGATTTTCACTTATTAGTTTCATTATTTTATTAACACCAAAACCAATTCCTGCTAATATAAAGAAATATAAAATATTAAATGGTGTTATAGTTGGAGCAGATTCAGTAAATAAATCAAGTAAACTTGCTCCTACTCCCATAGAAGTTACAATAGTTAAACTACTAATAGATTTTTCCGTAATTTGACTAACAAGTCCATCAAATAATTTTTCCGCAGAACTTAAATAATTTTTCGTCATTGACCATATTTGTTGTAAGTAAGAAACTGTATCCGTAAGTGTTTCATAACGATATCCTATTAAATCTAAAGAATTGGCTAAATCA
>CANQNA010000036.1 GCA_947625005.1 uncultured Bacilli bacterium | reverse complement strand
ACTTCATGAATCCACATCTCAATATATTCTTTAAAGTCTTGTAAATGTTCTTCTATTAATCTTACATTTTCATTCATTGACTTATTAATTTCGTATAATGCTTGATATAATAATTCTCCTTCATAAAATTCTGGTTTAGATAAAGTTTCTAATACCAAATAACTTTTATCAAGTGCTAAAGTATTTGCAAGTAAATAATCATAAAATTTCTTTTTTCTAAAATATGGTATTAATAAAATAAGCAAAAAACAAACTATATACAAAAAAGATGAAGAAATAATAACTTGCTTTTCTACTTTAAATGCTAAGAATATAAGTAAATTAATTATATAGCAAATAATAAATACTAATAATTTATATAAATTATCTTTAAAATACGCTCCTATTTTCATAATAAAATATATCCTAACCCTTTTCTTGTATCTATTACATTTGGATAACCAATTTCTTTTAATTTATTTCGAAGTCTACTAATATTAACAGTTAAAGCATTTTCATTCACATATTCTGAATTATCCCATAAAGCTGTCATTAGTTCTTCTCGGGTTACAATTTTATCTTTATGATTTAACAAATAGGAAAAAATTATCATTTCATTTTTAGTTAATTCTATTTCCATATTTTTCTTTTTGATTATTCCTTTTTGTATATCAAATTTTAACTCTTTATAAGTTAATTCATTATTAATACAGTAGTTTATATTACTTCTTTTTAAAACTGCTTTAATTCTTAAAAGTAAGATATTTGGATTGTAAGGTTTAGTAATATAATCATCTGCTCCATAGGCAATAGATAATGCTTCATCAGTTTCTGAATTATTACTTGTAACCATAATAACTGGAATATTAGATTCTTTCCTTAAATTTTGTAATAATGTTTCACCATTTAAAAAAGGAATATTTATATCAAGTAAAATTAAATCTGGAGAAGTTTCTAATATTTCGTTTAAAGAATTTTTAAAATCTTTTAAAATTATAGTTTCGTAATTATTGTTTTTTAATAGTTCAGCTAGTTCATTACAAATTAATTCTTCATCTTCAATAATCATTATTTTACTCATATATTCATCGCTTCCTTTTTATTTATTATATCATGAATAATTTTTATCTTATCTTACAGTTTTGTAATATAAAAAAGTGGCTAACCACTTTATTTTTCTAACAAAACTTTCATTGTTCTAATCATTTGAGTAGTATAACTCATTTCATTGTCATACCAGGCAACTACTTTTAAAAGCTGAGTCCCTTCTACATTTATTAAACAAGTAGATAAACCATCAACTAATGCTCCATAGCTAGAACCTAAAATATCGCTTGAAACAACAGGATCATCAGTATATCCTAAAACTTCACTCGTACTTTCTTTTAAAGTTTTATTAATTTCTTCTTTTGTGACAAGTTTTCTTAATTCTACAGTTAAATCAATAACACTTCCATCACTTACAGGAACACGAAAAGCCATACCATCTAATTTTCCAGCTAAAGAAGGCATTACAAGTCCAATAGCACTAGCTGCTCCTGTAGAAGCAGGAATTATATTCATTGCTGCTGCTCTTCCTCTTCTTGCTTTAATTCCTTTTTTATGAGGAACATCTAAAGAAGTTTGATCATTAGTATAAGCATGAACTGTACTCATCATTCCTTTTACTATACCAAAATTATCATCAAGTACTTTTAAAACTGGGGCTAAACAATTAGTTGTACAACTAGCTGCACTTATAATTTGTTCTTCTCCTGTTAAGACTTCATCGTTAACTCCATAAACAATTGTTTTTAAATCTCCTTTAGCGGGAGCTGAAATAATTACATGTTTAGCTCCTGCTTCTATATGAGCAAAAGCTTTTTCTTTATCAGTAAATAAACCAGTACATTCTAAAACTAAATCAATATCTAATTCTTTCCAAGGCAAATTTTTAGGTTCCTTTTCCCTATAAACTTTTATTTTCTTTCCTTGAAAAACTAATTCATCATCTGTATAATCAATCTCATTAATTTTAAAATTACGATGATTAGTATCATATTTTAAATAATATGCTAAATCTTCTGCACTAGTTAAATCATTAATTGCTACTACTTCATAATCATCTAATTCACTAATAAGTCTAAAGGCTAATCTTCCTATTCTTCCAAAT
Source organism: uncultured Bacilli bacterium (assembly GCA_947625005.1). Next base: position 9,645 of record CANQNA010000036.1, on the reverse strand, counting down.
CCATTAATTGCTATTCTTTTCATAAAATCTCCTATCTTTCATTAAACGTTGATCCACCAATAAATTCTCTTAGTATATTATCATTACTTATATGTTCACTACTAATTGGAAAAAATGGTGCTAAATACTCTATTAATCTTCTAGCCTCATCATAATAAGGGTTATCTTTTTTAACCGCATATAAAAGAGGCTCAACAAATACTTTTAATACTCCCATTTCATAAATAAATGCAGTGTTCAAAACAACATCAACATTATCTGTATAAGGGAAAATATATTTATTTTCATTTTCTCGAACTTTAGGCCATTGTGCTAAAGTTTCATCCGCTCTTTTTCCTCTTGTTCTATTATCTCGAACTATTCTTCTTAATAATCTATTATCAGTTGTAGAAATATAATTATGTCTATCTATATTAAGAGGGGTAAACGGACTTATATATATTTTGTACAAATCTATATTATTTAAAACATTAGTAAACTTTTCATTTAAAGAATGTAATCCTTCAATAATCAAAACATCATTATCTTCTAACTTAGTTGGTATACTACTTGGAGTTTTCTTTCCTTTAACAAAATCGTAAGTAGGAAAAAAAACTTTTTTTCCTGAAAATAAATCATTAATATTTTTGGCAAATAAATCTATATCTAAAGCTTCTGGAGATTCAATATCTTTTTCTCCAAATTCATTAATAGGCAATTCTTTTGTTTCCTTATAATAGTCATCTAAACTAATTTTGATAGGATTTAATCCAAAAGTACTTAAAAATATTCCTAATTTTCTGGCACTAGTAGTTTTTCCACTACTACTAGGTCCTCCTATCATAACAATCTTTTTCCCTTTATCAAAAATTTCTGCAGCTATTTCATAAATTTTATTTTCATGAATGATATCATTCTGTTTTATAAAATCATCAATTTTTCTTTCTGAAACTATTTCATTCATATCTGCCAAATATTCAATTTTTAAAGCATTACTCCATATTTCATATTCATAAAAAGAATCATATATATTTTTTTTATTAACAAACCCTTTATAAACTCTTTTATCTATAGAATCAGTTAAAACAAACTCATTTTTTCCTAAATAAGCTAAATCAAAATTTAAAAGTTCTCCTGTTGATTCAAGCATTTCTGTATAAAAATAATTGATTTCATTTAATAATTTATAAAAAGTTAAATTTCTTGTAGAAACAAATTCAATATTACGCATTTTTTCTAATTCATTTATTTCTCTATAAAATTCAATAGCATCATCTCTATTAACAGTAAGTCTTTCTATCGGAAAATCATTTTCAATTATTTCATTCATTCTTTTAATAATTTTATTAACATCAGTTTTTGTTAAACGTTTTTTTGTAAAAAATTTTCCATAAATTCCTTGATCTAAACTATGATAAAAATAAACTTCTCCCTCATAAAGTTCTTTTACCACATAACATAAAACCAACTTTAACCCTGATTTTTGCAATTTACTTTCATCCATAACTTATACCCTCTCTACTATAAATTTTATCAAATAATACATCATTTGTCATTTTTTTCTCGTATACTTTACGTATATTTAAATAAATTAATATTAGGTGAAAACAATGAAATTTATTCCAACCATTATAGAAAAAAATTTTGATGGAGATGCCTCTTATGATTTATATTCTCGTATGCTTACAGATAGAATTATTTTTTTAACAGGAGAGATTACAGATGAATCCGCCAATATTATTATTTCTGAACTTTTATATTTAGATAGTTTAAATCATGAAGATATTTATATTTATATTAATTCTCCAGGAGGATCTGTAACTGCCGGAATGGCTATTTTTGATACTATAAACTTTGTTAAAAGTGATGTAGTCACAACAGTTATAGGTATTGCAGCTTCAATGGCAGCTTTTTTACTTGCTAGTGGAAAAAAAGGAAAAAGATATGCTTTAGAAAATGCCGAAGTAATGATTCATCAACCATTAGGAGGGGTAAGTGGACAAGCGACCGAAATAAAAATTCAAGCAGAAAGAATTCTAAAATTAAAAAAGAAGCTTAATAATATATTAGCTTCACTAACAAATAATAGTCTGAAAAAAATTACAAAAGATACAGAAAGAGATAATTATATGGATTCAAAAGAAGCCTTAAAATACGGTTTAATAGATAAAATTTTAAAATAAAATTTAACTCAGCTTAAAAATGTAAGCTGTTTTTTTTAGATAATTTTAAAAAAACTCCATCTTAGATGAAGTAATTATAGATCTTTAATTAATAAATTCAGTCAAAATATATTTATCAATAACCATTTTTATAATATTTTCATCTTTTATTTCTTCTATATTATAATCATTTATTTCTTTAAAAAGACGAAAATCGTTTACATATTTATCATTTTCTAATTTAACACCAACTAAATAATTATTATTACTGACATTTATATTTTTTATTATTAAAAATTTTTCATTAGATTCTATAGTTATTATTTTATTTTCTTTAATCATTTTGTTTTTACCTCTTCTTTTTCTCCATATAATTTAGCCTTTAAAGCGTCTATATCTAAAACTGTTGGAATTTCTATTTTTTGAGTATTTAATTTAGTTAAAAGAGTTTTAGCAACTTCTTCTATCATTGAAGCCAAAGAATAAGCTTGATCGGTATTTTCTAACGTTTCTAAATTCAATAATGATAAAGAGATATCATTAGCAATAGAAGTTAAAATATAATCTTGATTTAAAGATTTTCCTTTTTTATCTAAAAGTTCTCCATTTTCATAATTTAATCCTAAAAATTTACTTAAAGATTTTAATTTTTCTCCATCAGCTTGTTTTTGAGAAGCTAACATAATTGCTTCATGAGGTTTTCCAAAACTAATTAGCATAGCGGGAAATAATTTCTTTTCTATTTCAATTGTTGGTATAACAGTATTTTCTCTTTCTTCTTTTATTACTAACATTCTGATACCTTCTTTCTTTTTAAGCAAAATCATGTTTATGTTTTTTTAAAAATTCTAACATAGCTTTATCATATTCTGCTTTATCAGTTACTACATTTAAATTTTCTTCGTCATCTAATTTTCTTATTTGAGCATCATTAATATCTTTATTAATTAAATAAAGATATTTTATATTATTAATAATTATTTCATCTAAAATATCATATTCTAAATTATTTTCTAACTCAATACTATCTATATCTATCATTTTTTTACCCCTTTTATATCATCTACTTCTTTTTGATAATCTAAACTTATTTTATCTAATTTTTCCCATTTTTGAAAATCAATTTCATCTTTATTTTCTCCAATTAAAAGATTATTTTGATTCAAAAATTCCATAAATTCTTGATTCGTAGGAAAAATCGGATTTTTTTGGGCTAGTTCATCTAAATTCAAATCTCTGATAATTGATTGAAAATTACTATTCTGTTGATATTGAATATTTTGAGCTAATTTAATTAAAAAACTATAAAATTCCTCTCTACTAGAAAAATCTTGACAAGCAATATTATCTGCTGTTTCTTTTGGTTGAATAAAATAATGTAATCCATCATTGGTATGATGAGTAACTAATGAATTTTCTGTTTTCCAAATATCCATTTGATAAGAAAAATTATCAATACCATTTTCAAAAGCATGAAAAATAGTTGGACTTAAACCGATAGTTCCCGCCAAAATATAACTCAAAATTAATTTTTTATATTCTACATGAATTATTTTTCTGGTTTTTCTTTTTTTATAATTTGGTTTCATTATTATCACACCTTACAATTTATTATATCAAAATATTACTACATTTGTCTATTCATTTATTGTTATTACATCTAACAATATTTTACTAGATATTGTTTTATCGCTAGTTTTGGCTTCCATAACTAGATAAAGATTATTTTCTAAAATATCTTTATCTAAATTTTTAAAAATATCACTATGATTAGCATTTTCTGTAATATTAAATGAAGTAATATTTTCAATAGTTTCTTTTAAACTAACTTCTTTTTTAAAAGTATCTTCATAAGCAATAATTTTTTCTAATTTATCATTTTTCATTAAATAATAACCTATTTTTATTTCTGTTATTTTATAATCAGTTTCATTTATATATCTAATTCCATTACCTCCAAGTACATTAATATCATAATTTAAACTTATCGTTCCTGTATTTAAATCTAAATATTGGTCTGTACCATTTAATAAATATAAATGATGAGAAGTCTTAAGATAATATACATAACTTAAAAGAATAATATTTATTATCATACTAAATATTAAAATAGGTTTTAATGTTTTCATAAAATCTTTAAATTTATTCACTTGGTTTTGTTTCTTTTTTTTCTTCATTTTGAACCTCTTTCTCTGTTAATTTAATTTCTAAAGTAGTATCTTTATTAATAATTGTTCCTTCTGCTAAATTAGTAGTTATAATAGAACCTTTACCACTTATTTTATATTTTATTCCTAAAATATTAGCAATATTGATTAAATCAGTTCTGGTAAATCCTGTAATATTTGGCATTTTTATCTCTTTAGAGTTAGTTAAAATAAATACTTTACTACTTTTAATTAACTCGGTATTCTTTTTCGGATATTGTTTAACAACTTTATCTCCGTCTCCTAAAATAATAGCTTTTAAACCACTATTATTTATTTCATCTTTCACAATGTTAGTATCTCGATTTAAATAGTTATTTAGTTTAATTAATTTAGAGTTATCTTTATTACTTTCACGATCACTTAAATTTTTATATTTAGCTACACTTTCTACGATGTTTCTTATCATACTTCCTAAAGATTTACTGGCTCCATTAAAATCTTTTATAGCCATATAAATAATATATTCAGGTTTTTCTACAGGAAATATTGCAGCAAAACTACGAATTGAATCAACATTACCTGAAGAATACTCCCCTCCAGCATTAATGTACTGAGCAGTTCCGGTTTTTCCAGCAAGACGAACCAAATCAGTCTTATAAGATTTACCAGTTACTAGAGGATCATCTCCATTTACTGTAGCATCCATTAAACTTACTATTTTTTTTACTGTTTCTGTAGAAAAAACTTTTTTTATTTCCGTTCTTTTATTTTCTTTTACTATTTCTCCCGTATCTGAATCAACAATTTTATCTACAACATAAGGTTTTAAAACTACACCATCATTAGTTAAAGTCGTTAAAGCTTGAATCATTTGAATAGGAGTAACTGTCATACCTTGTCCAAAAGAAGCATTAGATAATTCTGATTCATAATTTATTTTTAATGTTCCTTCTAGTTCACCAAATAATTCTATTCCCGTTAAACTAGAAAAACCTAGATTACGATAATATTCAGTTAAAGTTTCTTTTCCAATTTTTTTAGCTAAATTAGTAGCAGCTACATTGGAAGAATAAGTGAAACCAACATCATAAGGAATTTGACCCCATCCATAGGTATTCCAATCTTGAATTTTAAATCCTCCTACTTCAATAGTACCTGAACTATAAGTTTCTTCTCCATTATATTTTTTTTCTTCAATTGCTGTAGCAAAAGAAAATATTTTCATAGTACTACCAGGTTCATAAGTATAGGCAACTAAAGGATTATTATAATTAGTAATATCTAATTTATTAGGATTAAAAGTAGGACTAGAAGCACTACCTACAATTGCACCCGTTTTTGCATCTGCAATAGTAATAGTTGCCCATTCTGCTTTATTATCTCTTAAAGTTGTTTCTAAAGCATTATCTAAAAACATTTGAATATTAGAATCAATTGTTAAATAAATATCATTACCTATTTTAGGATCATCTACGATAGCTGGACTATTTAATATCTGATATCCATAAGCATCTTTTTGATATTCTGTATAACCATCTGTTCCACTTAGTTCTTGATCAAAATAAGATTCTATTCCCATTTCTCCTACTATATCGCCTTCATCACTTTTTTTAGCATATCCAATAATATATGAAGCAAAATCATCGTAAGGATAATATCTTTTACTACTTTCAATAAAATCAATTCCCGGTAACTTTAAATCTTCAATTTTTTGCTTTGTAAGTTCTGTAATATTTCTTCCTCCAGGACCTAATTCTACTTGATAAGCTTCTCTATTTAAAAGATTTAAAATATCTTCAGTAGTCATATTGATAATAGGTGCTAATAAAGAGGCAGTTTTTTCTTTATCCACTACATGTTTAGGATTTTTTTTATCAGTTGTTCTAGATGAATCAAGATAAGCAATTACAGTATAACTATTTACATTTAATGCTAAAGCTTCTCCTGACACATCATATATAGTTCCTCTTGAGGCATAAAGTGTCTTTTTTTCCGTTGTACGTGATAAAGCAAAAGCTTGCATATCTATTCCATCTACTATAGGACTATACGCAACATAAATTAATTTAGCGATAATTATCCCAAAAATAAAAATAACACAGATTAAAAACCAATTTTTAATTTTTACTGTGTTATTTCCTCTCATAAAAAATCCCTCACTTATTTAATTACAATTATATTATCATTATTATAACTTAAACCATATTCTTTCGCAACATCTTGAATATTAGAAAGACTTGCAAGTTCATTTTTTTGCATCTCTAAACTTTCATTAACTCCTTGTTGTTTTTCAATTTTAGCTTCAATTTTTTCCACTTCAATATTTGCTTTAGATAAAACAGCCTTAGAAAAGACAATAGATAATGGGGCAGTTATGCAAGCAATAATAAGCAAGAACATAAATATTCTATCTCCTTTAACAAATTTTACTTTTCCGGTAGTATTTTTTTTCATAACTAGACCCTTTCTATTACCCTTAATTTAGCACTTTTACTTCGGCTATTTTCCTTTAGTTCTTCCAAACTTGGAAGAATGGGTTTTTTATTTATTAATTTAATTAATGGTTTATATTCTTCAGGTATATTAGGTAACCCTTTGACTATTTCATTAACTTCACTATTTTTTTTAAATATTTGTTTTACAATTCTATCTTCTAAAGAATGAAATGTAATAACACATAATCTTCCTCCACTTTTAAGTAAGTTTATCGCTTCCGGTAAAATATTATTTAAAACCGTTAGTTCTCTATTAACTTCAATCCTAACTGCTTGAAATATTTGTCTTTCAGGATGATGAGATAAATAATATTTAAATGGTACAGAAGATTTGATAACATCAACTAATTCTAAAGTAGTATCAATTGATTTTTCTTGACGTTTTTTTATAATATTAGAAGCAATAGATTTAGAATATTTTTCTTCACCATAAGTAAAGAAAATCTCTTTTAATTTTTCTAAAGAATAATTATTAATTACATAATGAGCATCAAGCTTTTGACGTGTATCCATTCGCATATCTAATCTAGCATCTTTCATAAAACTAAAGCCTCTTTTTTCATTATCTATTTCTGGACTAGATAAGCCTAAATCAAAAATAATACCATCAACTTGATTTATTCCTTCTTGTTTTAAAGATGGGACCATATTTTCAAAATTAGTATGAAAGATTTTAAAATTAGATCCTATTTTTTTTAGAACATTTTCACTATATTTTACTGCTTCTACATCTTGATCAAAGGCGAAAAGAAAACCCCTTTTCACTCGCTTTAAAATTTCTTTACTAACTCCAGCATATCCTAAAGTAGCATCAACATATATACCATCTTCTTTTAGGTTTAAATTTTCAATTACTTCACTTTTTAAAACACTATAGTGCATTAGTATCACCTAAGTATAAATTTTCAGCTATTTCGGCAAAATTCTCTGAGTTTTCTTTAAAGAAATTATCCCAATTCTTACTAGACCATATTTCTAGTCGGTCATTTGCGCCGATTATAACACATTCTTTGGTTAAATCGGCGTAAGCAACCAATGGGGAGGATATGCAAATTCTACCTGTACGGTCAAATTCGCATTCAGTAGCACCTGATAAGAAGAAACGAGTAAAATTACGAGCATCTTTTTTAGTAAAAGATAAAGCTTTAAGTTTGTTTACTATCTTTTCCCATTCGACCAAAGAATAGACAAATAAACAATTCTCTAAGCCACGAGTAACAACAAATTTATTCCCTATTTCCTCACGGAACTTGCTAGGAATTATTAATCTGTTTTTTTCATCAATATTATGATGATACTCACCCATTAACATAAAATCCCCCACTTTCTTCCACTCAGTTCCACTGCCTAATTAAATAATACACTAAAAGTAAAATAAACACAAGAAATAATAAATAAATACACAAAAAAAATTTACATTTTACAAAAAAGTGTAAACTTTAAATTTCTATTTATTTGTTAATTTACTTTATAGAATCTAAATCATTTAAAAAGTAAATCACCAAAATATGATTTACTTTTATATAATAGAATTTAAACAAGTAACAAAATGTTTTGCAAATAGTTTTATTAATTGTTTACTTTTTTATATGTTTTATATCCTGCAAATGCAATAACAGTCATACTTAATATTCCTAATGATACATAAGTTAAAATACTATCTAATGTCTTAGGATTTGAAGTTTTAGCTGCTGTTGTTGTAGCTTGTGCTGTTGTAGTTGCAGCAGTTGTAACTGTTGTAGTTGTAGTTGTTGTAGTTTTTTCAGCTTCTTTTATCTTATTTACTGAACCATCTTCATTTAATTCATAACCATTTTCTATATATTCAGGTTTTATTGATCCATCTTCATTATTAAATTTTCCACCTATTATAGTAATTTCACCTTCAATATTCTCACTCGTTGTTCCAAAAAGATTATTTACATTTGAAAAATCACCATTTTTAATAGTTACATTTTGTTTATAATTGTGGGTCGGAGAAGTATCTCTAAATCCCATATCAGTAATATTGTAAGTACCACCTTCAACAACAACTTGGACAGGGTCAGTATTTTCTTGACCTGCTACACTCGTATTGTTTTTACCATCAACAAGTATTTTTGCCTTAATATCACCATTTAAACTTATTTCAGCACCATTACTTGCTTGAATTAAAGTTTTATCACTAGCATCAATTTTAGCAATTTCTTTGATTGTTAATTTACCTCCAAGTTGTACTAAACCTTGATTTGCAGTAACAACAACATCAGAAGCATCAATAATTAGCTCTCCTCCGGGACTTACTATTATTGGGGTTGTTATAGTTACTTTATTAGAACCGGTGATAGTTAGAGTACTACCTTTCTTAACCATTATTGTACTACCAATTGTTATTTCTTGGCTAGATGCATCAATTGTTAAAGTATTATCTACAAAACACATACCACTACTAATATTTTCTTGGGTACATTTTTGTACTCCCTGTGCGTAAACATTAGTAGTTAAAAATAAACTTGCTACTACTAAAGTGGCTATCGCTAAAGACTTTTTCATTTGATTTTTCTCCTTTCTTTTAAATTCCTTGTAAAAATTAATTTTACAACCCCATTATAGCTTAAGCCCCCCCCCCCCTGTCAAATGATTACAAATTAAATTTACATTTTATTTTTCTCACACAAAAAAAGCAAATCACAAAAATATGATTTACTTTAGTATAAAAGAATTTAAACGAATAACAAAATGTTTTGCAAATATTTTTACTAATTGTTTACTTTTCTTTTTACTTTATAACCTGCGTATCCAACTGCACTTAAACTCATTGTTGCTAATCCTACATATGCTAATATATTATCTAATGTTTTTGGATTAGTTGATGATTTA
>CANQNA010000035.1 GCA_947625005.1 uncultured Bacilli bacterium | reverse complement strand
GCACTTCTCATTTCTTTAGTATAAGCATCATATACTCCTTGATTATGAGTTTTTCGATATCTATTAAAATGTTCATCAATCAAAGGATTTAATTTATAATTATAAGCATTTAAGGAATTATAAACCATCCTAATTCCTCCATAAGGATTAACTATTCTTTTTAAAGGAGCATTAGTTTGTAATCCTACAATTACTTCATGAGATTTATCTATATAACCTGGTTCATAATTATTAATTCCAGAAACATGATCTACATCAATATCTAATACTCCTTTTTTTAATTCTTTTTTTAATAAATCTTGACAAATTTTCCAAACTTTCTTAGTATTCTTAGTACTTTCTTTTAAAAATTCTTCATTACCTAAATATTCAGTATAATTATTTATAATAAAGTCACTAACGTCAACTTTTTCTTTCCATTTACTACCTTTAAACATAAGTCCTCCTATTTAGTTTTATTTAAATATTCTCTTATTTTCTTTCTAGCATAAGTTGTTTTAGCATACTCTAACCATTTGTCTTTAACTGTTACATTTTCTCCAGTTATTATAATAACTCGATCTTTATTTTTTAAAACTCGATCAATTCTAGCATTCTTTCCATTAATAAACACCTTACTAATTTTTTCTCCTATTTCTGTATGAATTTTATAAGCAAAATCTATAGGAGTAGAATCAATAGGTAATTCTATAACATTTCCATTAGAAGTATAAACATAAATATTGTTAGTTAAAACTTCCTTTTTTATTCTATTTAAATACTCTTCATTATCTTCAATATTATTATTTAGGAAATCTAATGATTTAAAAAATTGATATTTATTAATTAAATCTTCTCTCATTTTCTTTGGTGCTAATCCTTTAAATTCTCTCCAATAAGCGGTTAAACCAAAAGTATTTAAATTATCCATTTGATTAGTTTTTATTTGAATTTGAATTAACTTTCCAAATGGCCCGAAAACTGTAGTATGTAAAGAAGAATACATATTGGTTTTAGGTGCGGCTATATAATCTTTAAACTTACTATGAATTGGGGTATATAATGAATGAATTAATCCTAAAACACGATAACAATCTTCTTTTTCATTTACAATTATTTTATAATTTACTAAATCATGAATATCATTTAATTTATATTTTTTATTAAATTTTTTTAATAAAGTATAAGGATTAATTATACGAAAGCGAGAATGATATTCTATATTATTTTTTTTCATTAATTTTTCCACGTCTTCATTTAGTTTTAAAAGACAATCTTGATAATCTTTCTTTACTTTATTTAAAGTTTTATTTAATTTTTCATAATCATTTTCTAGTAAATATTTAAAACATAAATCTTCTAAATCACATTTTAATCTATATAAACCTAAATTATAGGCAATAGGGACATAGATATCTAAAGTTTCTTTAGCATGTTTTTTTCTTTTTTCTGGTTTCTTAAATTGAAGAGTTTGCATATTATGAAGTCTATCAGCTAATTTTATTATAATAATTCTGATATCATCTTCAATACTAGTAATAATTCTTCTTAAATTAGCATCAGTAGCCTCTCCTTTATTATGAAAGTGCAAATGATTTATTTTAGTTACACCTAAAACTAAATGAGCAATTTCGGAACCAAATTCTTCTTCAATTTGTTCAATAGTTTCTTCTGTATCTTCTACAACATCATGTAATAGCCCTGCACATAATGTATCTCCATCCGCTTTTAATTCTGCTAAAATATAAGTAACATTTAAGGGATGAATAATATAAGGCTCTCCACTTTCTCTTAATTGGTTTCTATGGAGTTTTTCCGCTAAATTATAAGCTTTCTTTACTTTAGGTATCTCTTCTTTATTATATTCTTCTATTTTTTTTATTAAATCTTCTAAACTTATATTATTCATTTTAACCCTCCTATTTAAAAAGATACCTAAAGTATCTATTTATTTAATTTTTTTACTTGTTCTAATGCAGAAGCAGAAACCTGTTTTCTGAACACTCCATTTATTTTTTCTACAGTACCAATATAACCACTTTTATTTTTTATTTTATCTTCTATTCTTTTAGGATCCAACAACTGATTAATGACATATTCTTTTTCTTCATCTTGTAAATGTAATAAATCTTTTTCAGTAAATACAGGAGATAATTGAAAATCCATAACATCACCTGTATTAATAAATTCATAAATATTAAATTTAAAACATTTACCAAAAGTTCCTATTTTTTCTACTAAAATATAATTATTTTTTCTTTTATAAACTGCATATTTTATAGGAACAAAATCAATTCTTTCATGATAAGTTCTAGCTAAATAGTTACCATTACTTTGAATTCCTCCAATATATACATTATTTTGTTTTTTATATCTTTCTATTCGAGTAACTCTTAATAAATTATTATCAAAAAATTCTTTTTGGACTTTATTAAGACTACTTCTTTTTGTATGACTATAAATAAGTTTAGGTTCATCTAATTTATTTTTATTCCAATTAGCAAGAAGATACTTATACAATCCTCCAGAAAAACCTAATTCCATTATGTAAAAATATGATCCATCATGACGTTTGACTAAAGATAATGCACTAATGTCTTCCATACTAATCACCCTACTATATAATAGTATCACAATAAATAAAAAAAACAAATAGTAATTATTTGCTTTCTTTCGTTTTTTGTTTATTTTCTAATTTTTTTATTGTACTTTTTAAAACTTTTATTGTTGAAAGTCTTACTTCTTCAACAGCATTTTCTAAAACAGGAGTTCCTTTTTCTTTAGCATACTTAGCAAGATCTGCTAGTTTGTCTTTAATTTGTTCTCCTTTTTCCTTAGCAATCTCTAAAACTTTTTCTTTATCTAAATCTGCTAAATCATTTTTAATACTTTCAATTTGATCTTCTATTTTTTCTTTAACTTCTTGAACATCAATGCTTTTCACTTTTCCCATAAGTTCATTCATTTTATTTTTTAAATCCTCTCTTAATTCACTACCTTTTTTCGGAGCGAAAAGCATTCCTAATCCTACACCTAAAGCTGCTCCAGTTAATAGAGTTCCCATTCTTTTTTTACTCATTTTCTTCCTCACTTTCTTTTCTTTTATTAAATATTTTTTTAACCAAATTAAGTAAACCCTCCATAATTTTCTCGCTTATCAGACTAAATTTACTAGATACTATACTAACAACATTGAACATATCATCTAAAGAATTTACTTTCTCTTCAACATTGTCTAATAATGTTTCAAATTTATTTGTAAGCTTTATCGCTCTTACTAATAAATATATACTCACTATTAATAAAATTATTAACAAAATATATATTATTATTGGTAAAAAATCTAACATAAATTCCATCTGCACCAACCCTTTTCTTATTCATTATTTTCTTCATACATTGAATCAATTAAACTAAATAAATCAGCTTCTTCATCATCTATTTCGTCTTGTTTATTTACTTTGCTATCTAAATTATTATTTTTGTCCATTAAATCATTCAATTCTACAGTTGGTTCATTATCTATTGTCCCCAACTTAGGCGTTTCTATACCATCAATTAAATCACCTATAGGAGTTTTAGGATCAATTACTGGATCTTTATCCTCAATAACATAAACACTTTCTTTTAATTTTGGCTTTTCTCCATAAGCTTTCTGTCTTATTTCATCTAAGTCTAATTTATCTTTTTTTGGTCTAACTTCATTTTTAACTATTAAATCTTCTTTTTTATAATTTTGATCTAACACTCCATAAACTGGAGAAATAATTGGAGTTGGTTTAAATTGCTTTTTCTCTTCTTTATCTTTTAAATATGAACTATAATCTTTAATTTCTCTTTTAGATACAGGAGAAGTAGTTCCATAATTTTTATATTCTCTATTTCTAGATTTTTCTTCTCTTTTAAAAGATAAATCTATAGTATCTTCTTTTTCTTTATTTAATTCATCTTCATCAAATTCTATAGGAAAAGGAAAAGTTAGTTCACTTTTTAGAGAATCTTTATCACTTATTTCTGTTTCTTCAGGAATTTTTATTTCCTTTATAATATCTTTTTTCTCTTCCATTGGTTCCATAATTTCTGGTTTTTTAACTGGTTTAGAATTTACCTTTTTTTCAGCCTTTTCAATCACTGGAATTTCTACTTCTTCTTCATCAAATAATATATCTTTTATTTTTTTCATGAATTTCATATTTATTCGCCTTTCTTATCTATAACATCATAATCTGGAGTATCAGGTGCATATTCATCATAATTTTGTTCATATTGAATAAAATTACTTTCTTTATTTTGATTTTCCAAAATATTTAAACTAACATCTTTGGAATTTAAAAGATTATCTTCCATCAAATTAGCAATTACATTTTTGTTATAGCTCATAGTTGATAATATAGTTATAGCATTATTAATTGCCACATTTAAATCTGCATCATCAACTATCACTTCTATTTTAGCATAATTATACATAATTTCAACTAAATAATCTTTGGTTAACGTTTTAATTTTTAAATATCCTTTTTTATCTTTATAATTTATTTCTAAATATTTATATATATTTTCTTCTTTTTCTAAATTTAATTCAGCTTCATTATAAATACTTACTAAATCAACATATAAATAATAGGTTATATCTTTTGTGGTAATAATTTCATTAGTTTCATTAATAGTTTTAACTGTTAAACCTTTAGGTAAGTAATATTTATAACCTTGATGATGAATATTATAAACTTTATTATTATAGTTTGTTGCTATTTTATTTTCAATTATTTCTTCAATACTAGTAGTCCTAATATTAGAACAACCACACGAAAAAAGTAAGCATAATAAAATAATAATTATCTTTTTTTGCATATTCCACCTACTTATATTTAGTATAACAAAAATTCCTTTTATTTGCACTATTTTTTCGCAGATAAGTAGTTTATCTTGATACCTTGTTTACTAAATTTCGTTTCATACTCTGTTTCAATATTTTTGATATCTTCTTTATGTAAATCTAAACTAACTTTTAAAAATTTATAACCAAAATTACTTAAAGTTTCTAAGGAATAAGCGAATAAATCTATATTATCTGTTTTCATAATAATTTTTTTCTCTTTTAAAATATTTTCATACTTTTGCAAAAATTCTGGACTGGTTAGTCTTCTTTTAGCATGACGAGCTTTAGGCCAAGGATCAGAAAAATTTAAATAAAGGGTTGAAATTTCTTTACCAAACACCTCATTTATATAAGTAGCATCCATTCTAATAAATTTTAAATTAGGTAAATAATCTAGAGATTCTAACTTTTCTAGAGCACGCACCATAACAGATTCATACTTCTCTATCCCAATAAAATTTATATCAGGATTTTCTTGAGCCATACCGATTAAAAAATCTCCTTTACCCATTCCTATTTCTAAATGAATTTCACCCTTATTTAAAAATAATTCATTAAATTTTCCTTTATAATTTTCGGGATTTTTTATAACATAGTTTGAAGCATCTACTTTTTCTTTAGCATTTTTCACATTTCTTAAACGCATTTTATCACTTCCTTTAACTCTTTTAAATCTTATTTCATATACTTTTATAGGGGGAGTAAAATATATGAAAAAAGATCGTAATTCCTTTTTTTCCGAATATGGAATGAGTTCATATAATAATATGAATATGCCCGGCGTTATGCCTAATATGATGCCAGGACAAGTTCAATCTAATTCTTCTTTTTATGCAGGACCTGCTATGCCAGCAAATATGCCTGACAATTATACTAATGATATAGATAGTAGAATTAGCAAATTAGAAAGACAAATTAATCGTTTGGAATCTAGAATAAATAAATTAGAAAATGAATTTCCTACGAATTTTTCTAAAACAAGTACGGAAACAGATTATAATTATTCTAATTCCAGTATGTATATGGTTTAATTTCTTAACTTACCTTTGGTAAGTTTTTTTTGAATATTTTTCTCTTAAGTTTATCAATTTCTTTTCTATCAATAATATCATCAACTATTTTTAGTTTGAAACTAACACCAAAGTAAACTAAAGCACCTACTATAGTACATATAGCAATTATAATAATAGAATCTAATTTCTTTAATACTGATAAATTTAATAAACTTAATCCATATTTTACTCCAATAATACTAGCAATCATTAAGATAATAGGAATAAAAGTTTTAAAAATCGTTTTTACTATACTTTGATAAGAAAAATCATGATCTTTTTTTAAACAAATAAGTCCGATAAAAATACTTAAAATATTACATAAATATGTAGCAACTATAGCTCCATAATAAGGTGGTAAACCTAGATAATTAAATAAAATCATCATAGGGAAATCAATAATAATATTTCCTATTAAACCGGATAGTGTTGCTAAATAAATTAATTTAAATTTATTCATACTTTGTAAAGTATTAGAAACAATCATTAAAATATTTCCAAATAAAGATGTAAAAATAAGTGCACTTAAAACTTTACCACCGTAAGCATTAGTATTATAAAATACTGTCCAAACAGGAGTAGCGAGTAAAGATAAACCAACACACATAGGTAGAGAGATAAAATAAATTATTTTAATTGATTGATTTAACTTTTTGTTAACATCTCCTAATTTATCTTGATGAAAACTTGTTACAATATTAGGAATTAAACTTGTAGCAAAACCCATTGCAATACTAGTAACAATCATATTTATTTTAGAACCCCATGTAGATATAGCACTAGCAATAAATTCTACAGTTCCAGCATCATAATTTAAATAATTTAAGGTACGAGAAACAAAAACCATATCTGCAAAAATATAAATATTAGTAGCAACAGCAATTATGACAAAAGGAATAGCATAAACTACTATTTTTTTTATTATTTCCTTATTAGATACATTATCTTTAGTTAATTCTTTATCTAAATCTAAATCACTTTTTTCATGACTAATTTTTCGCTTTAAATATAAATATCCACATAATCCTCCAATAGTTGCTCCAAATACAGCAACTCCAACAGATAAAGCTAATGAAGCATGAAATACTTTATAAAAAATAAAGCTTCCTAAAATAATTACTAAAATTCTTACGAATTGTTCTACAACTTGACTTTTAGAACCTGTTTCAATATATTTATGTCCTTGAATATAACCTCTAGTTACAGATAAATGAGGAATTACTAAAACAGCAAAGGAAATAGCCCTTATAACAAAAGCTACATCTTTTATACTATTTCCACCACTTAAATCTCCTAAAATTAATTTAGCGACTGAAGATGCAAAAATAAATAAAATTAAAAAAGTTACAATAGAAATTCTTCCAATAATTTTTTTCCCTAAAGTAAATGTTCTAACCTTTGCTTCTTTTAAACCTTTGGCATTATATTCACTAGTTATTTTACTAATTGCATTAGGAACTCCTGCATTACTTACACTTAAAAAAATAGAATAAATTGTGTAGGCATATGAATACAAAGCCCCTCCTAAAGAACCCACTATTGCATAAAAAGGAATAACATAAAGCATTCCCATTATTTTAGTTAATACTAAATTAAAGGTGGCAATAAAAGATCCTTCCAAAAAACCATTTTTTTTCATAACATCACTCTCTATAAATTATCATTGCGGAAAAGCAATATATCTGTTCAGAGCCAAAAATACTAGCAGAAACTTGAAATTTAATATCTACTACATCATCAAGTTCACTAATAAATTCATTTACCGCTCTTTCTAAATCTTTTTCATGATTTTCATCAATTACTTTAACTTTCATAATTTCACCTATCTTTTAATTTAGCAAAAAAAAGATAAGAAAAATGTCAATAAAAAAGTTCTAAAGCTATTATATAATAATTTTAAAAAAAAAACGAGAAATAAAACGTATTTTACATCTCAATTAACAACAATAAAATAATTAAATTAAACCTTTTAATAACATTATCTCTTCTTGAATTTTCTTTTTTTCTTCATCTTTTGTTATTTTATTCAAAATAATTTCTTTTTTCCCAATCAAATATTCTAAATATTCTTTTCTACCTATCATATTTTGAGTTCCATATTTTAATTCATTTTCGGAATAATTTTTTTGACCTCTTGCAAAAATAATATTAAGATAATATTTATTATGGTCTTTAATAACTTCTTCAGTTTTTAGATAAAAACCTAATTTAATAACTTCTCTTCGTAAAATATCATAATCTCTATTAGATTGTAATATAAGTTTTTTTATTTTTTTTAAATAATCATTTTTTAAAATATTTAAAATAGTATTGGTTCCCATCCCTGAAATTATAATAGTATCAATATTATCAGTGGAATTTAAAACTTCTAATCCATTACCTAATCTAGCTTCAATATTATTTTGTAAATTAAATTTATTGATATTCAAAATACCAGAATCTAAAGCAGAAGGATGAACATCACTAACTATAATTTTATCTACTACTTTATTTTTTACTAAATAAATATCTAGTAAAGCATGATCACACCCTATATCAATTATTCTATCGCATCTTTCCACATATTTTACTAAAGATTTCAAACGCTTACTAATCATTAGTCAATCATAAAATCCTTAAGTTTTTTAGCACGTGATGGATGTCTTAATTTTCTTAAAGCTTTAGCCTCTATTTGACGAATACGTTCACGAGTAACATTAAAGCGTTTACCTACTTCTTCTAAAGTATAACTTGTTCCATCAATTAACCCAAATCTTAACTCTAATACTTGTTGTTCTCTAGGTTGTAAAGTAGCTAGAACACTTTTAATCTCTTCTTTTAAAATTTCATTAGTTGCATATTCTTCAGGACTCATACAACTTTCATCTTTTAAGAAATCTCCTAAATGCGAATCATCTTCTTCTCCAATTGGTGTTTCTAAACTGACAGGGTCTTGACTAATTTTCATAACTTCTCTAACTTTTTCTACACCAATTCCCATTTTTTGAGCAATTTCTTCATCACTAGGTTCACGATTTAACTCTAAAGTCATTTGCCTTTGAATACGAGCCATTTTATTAATTGTTTCTACCATATGTACTGGTACTCTTATAGTTCTAGCTTGATCAGCTAAAGCACGAGTAATCGCTTGTCTTATCCACCAAGTTGCATATGTAGAAAATTTATATCCTTTGTCATAATCGAATTTTTCTACTGCTTTCATTAAACCTATATTTCCTTCTTGAATTAAATCTAAGAACAATAATCCTCTTCCGACATAACGTTTTGCAATAGAAACTACTAAACGTAAATTAGATTCAGCAAGCAAATGAGCGGCTTCTTCATCTCCTTCTGCTACTCTAATAGATAAATTCATTTCTTCTTCAGGACTTAAAAGACTAATCTTTCCTATTTCTTTTAAATACATTCTTACAGGATCATTAATATTAATATCTTTTGTAATATCTTCATCACTTAAAATTACAACTTCTTCTTCCTTAATTTTTCCATTTCCTGCATCACTTTCTTCTTCACTAACAACGTTTATACCATTTTCTACAAAATAATTATATAAATCATCTAAAGTATCATTATCAATTTCTAATCCTTTTAAAGCTTCTGCAAGTTGTTCAAATGTAATATACCCTTTTTCACTACCTAATACTAATAATTCTTCTTTTCTTTCTTCTATAGTTTTTATTTTATTTACTGCCATTATATTCACATCCTTTTTTTAATTTCGCTATTTTATCATTTATTCTTAACTTTTCATTAATATCTGTTTCATTTTTTAGTTTAATTTTTAAATCATTTATTTTACTCTCTGTAATCCATTTTCTAATAAATAATATATAATTATTCCATTCTTCTTTTTTTAGATTATTATTATGTTCTGTAACAATTTCTAAGACTTTTTTATATTTTGCTTCATTATTTTGTAAAAATGTTAAAAAATCAGCAATTTCTATTTTACCATACATTAAATTATAAGCAATAATATCTTTTATTAAAGAAAAATAAAATTGATCTGGTAAGTAATTTAATTCATTTTCAAAATCTTTTATATAAAAGGTATCATTTAACATATAATAAATAATTTCCTCACATACTTTATTATATTTATTTTTCTTAATTAAAGGCTTTCGTACAATAACTAAAGGCTTTTCCCCATCTTTAGGTTTTATCTGTCTTTTTAAAATATCTTTATCAATTTTAAACTCTTCACTTAATTGATTTAAAGTTATCTCAATCAAAACTTCATCATCAGTTTTATTAAGTTCGGTAATTATTTGATTAACATAATTAGATAATTCATCAGCATTATCAAGATTTTTATTTTTTTTGAAATATTTCAACTTATAATTAAAGAATGTATCTGCATTTTTAAGTGCATCTTGAAATTTCTCTATCCCATATTTTAAAATATATTCATCAGGATCTTTCGCCCCTGTAAGTCTAACTACTTGCACTTCTAATTGGGCTTTATTTAAACTTTCTCCATTAGACATACTAGCTTGTTCTCCAGCAGCATCACTATCCATTAATAATTTTAAAGGAACATTCGCCCGTTTTAAGAGAACAATCTGTTCTTTAGTTAGAGCCGTTCCCATAGTAGCAACAACACTTTTTATTCCACTAGAATAAATTCTAATAGCATCCATTTGCCCTTCTACAACCAATAAAAATTTATTTTTTTTCGCTTCTTTAATAGCCCGATGATAATTAAATAAAGTTTCTCCTTTTTTAAAAATAACGGATTCTTTGTTGTTAATATATTTAGAATCAGCTTCACCATTATAAACACGTGCAGAGAATGCCACTACTTTTCCTTGAGCATTATGAATAGGAAAAGTTATCCTGTTACGAAAAACATCATATAATCTATCATTTTTATTACTAAGTCCTAAATTTATCAATGTAGCTTCATCATATTTTTTAGTGAGCAAAAAATTACTTAAAGCCTCTCCATCTTTTAAAGCAACACCGATTTCAAACTCTTTAATAGTTTCATCATCTAATCCTCGGTCTTTTAAATATTGAACTGCTAAAGCTCCTTTTTCACTTTTTAAATTATTAACAAAATATTTATTAGCAATTTCCATCAGTTTATATTCTTTTTCATGAATATTTTTTTCACTAGAAGAAATATTTATACTAACTCCACTAAATTCAGCAACTTCCTTAACCGCTTCTAAAAAGCTAATATTTTTATAACTCTGTAAAAAAGAAAAAACATTACCACTAACCCCACAAACAAAACAAGTAAATATTTGCTTTTCAGGTGAAACACTCATACTTGGCGAATGATCGTCATGAAAAGGACAAATACCAAAATAGTTTTTCCCTTTAAGTTCTAAATTAACATAATTACTAATAACATCTACTATATTAGCACTTCGTCTTATAGCATTTATTTCTTCATGAGATAATCCAGCCATTTTTAACACCCTCTAATTTTATATATTGACATTAATCGCTTATTTCCTTTATTTTTTTTCAAAAAAATAGAAAAATCTTAATTATTTTAACATATTTTGGAAATTTTATTCAAAATAATAAGATCTGTGATATAATTATAAATATGGTGATTTTATGGCAAAAAAGAAAAAAAGCAATAAAAAAGCTTTAAAAAATAATGAAATAAAAACTGTGAAAATTGTCAAAAAAAGGACTTTAAAACTTTGGGTGTGGTTCGTTTTATTAGGACTGTTACTAATCCCTGTTGTTTTTTCAGCAAAAAAAATATACAGTTGGTATAGAGATAATAGTAATATTAAAAAAATTATGGATGATATAGACCAAGAAGTTGAATATACTGAAGATAATGAAAATACTGAGTTAGTTAATAAACCAACAGATAAAAAAAGTGATTATTGGTATTATGTATCTTTCCCTCTTGTTAATGTTGATTTTAAAGAACTATTAGCAAAAAATAAGGATACTGTTGGTTG
>CANQNA010000034.1 GCA_947625005.1 uncultured Bacilli bacterium | reverse complement strand
ACTAATGTTGGAATGGGAAAAGATCATACATTATTTGCCAAAATAAATGGTGTTGTAAAATTTGAACGACTTGGCAAAGAAAAAAAGAAAGTAAGTGTTTACGAAGTAGCGTAAGCACTTTTTTAAAGTAGGTGTTAGAAAATGGAAGAAATTCAGATCGATTTATTAGATGAAAAAGATATTACCGAAACATATGATCACTCTAAAATTTCGAGTGAACTCTTAGAATTTATCATTAAAAAAGCTGAATTGATCAAAAAACCTAAAAAAATTAAGATAAATAATCTATGTAATACCAAGTTAGATATTGAGAAAATGTTAATAAAAAGATTTCAAGAAGAATATGAAAGTACGCTTATTTTACATAACAAAACTGATATCTTACAAATTGGATTATTTCTTTTAGGTATTCTTTTTATTTTGTTATCCTTTCAAATAAAAACAGAACTATGGAAAGAAGTTTTCTTAATTGGAGGTTGGGTACCAATTTGGGAAATGATTGATTTAGAATTATTTCATGATGTTCGTGAAAAAAGAAAGCGAAACATTTTAAAAAAATTGATGCAATGCAAGATATACCTTAATGAACCGTGAAGAAATTATTAAAACCAATTTCATTTTTTTTAGAAAAATAATAATCCCTGAATAAAAACAGATTAATGTATTTTCTTTTAAAGAAAAAATAGAATATTTTTAATATTATTAGAATTATTAGAAATTGTCGAAAATTGTCATATTTTTGATTTACAAAAATAAAAAATAATTGTATATTAATATCAGAAAGGAGTTTGTGTGTTGTGAATAGAGTTCAATTAAAAGAAAAGGCTAAAGAGTCATTAAAAGGTCAATGGGGACAAGCTATAGCAGTTCTAATAATTTTTGGCGTGATTTCACTCCTTGCAACTGGTGTAAGTTTTATTGGTAATATATCTGCTCTTACGAATCCTGAAATTGTATCTTCTGTATTAGAAGGATCATATAAATTCTACTTAGGAATTCCTCAAGTAATATCTGCAGTACTTACTGTACTTGTTTCAGCATTTTTGAGTTTAGGTTCAGTAAGCTATTTCTTAAAAATATCTCGTAATGAGAAAGCTACATATAAAGAGTTATTTAGTAAGACTAATTTGTGGCTCTTATATATTGGCGTATCAATTATGACATCAATATTTATTGGATTATGGTCACTATTACTTATCATCCCTGGTATTATTGCAAGTTATAGATATTCTATGGTTGGATATATCATGGTAGATAATCCTGAACTTGGCGTATTTGGTGCTATTAAACGCAGTAAAGAAATAATGTATGGACATAAGTTTGATTACTTTGTTTTACAACTTAGTTTCATTGGGTGGAGATTATTATCTGCTTTAACTTTAAATATTTTATTACTTTATGTTACACCTTATATGAAAGTTACAAATGCTAATTTTTATAATAGTATAAAAGATAATAATACTGCTAAATAAAAGTGCTTTTAAAAAATAAAGTTGTTAATAAAAAGTGGATACTAAAAAAGTAATTATTTAAAACTTAGTTGAGTTCAATATTCAATTGGTTTTTTATATTGAAGAGCATATATGGTCTAAAATTATATTATCCTACACAATATCATTAATAAATTCTTAAACTGCATTATAATTATTTATGAAGAAAAAAAATTAAATTTGAAGATTTACTTGATGATTGGGTATGCTCTAAATGTGGTGTAGGTAAAGATAAATTTAAAAGAATTAATTAAACTCTCAGGAGTTTTTTTATTTGACAATAGACAGAAAAATGGAAAAATATTATATATAATAAGCATAATATTATGCCTACGGATGAATATATAGAAAAAGAATTAAAGATAAGTGAAAAAACTTTGGAATTTTAAAAAAATCAAGACAATTATAATATAGAAAGTATAAATAAAAAAATTGATTTGTTTGATACTGAAGGAGATGAAATTGGCGATTTTGTTTCCGATTCTTTTAATACTTATGATGATATGATAGATAAGCTTACAGTTAAAGAAATGTTAATTGTTATAAAAAATTTTTTAACCCCTAAGGAATATTATATTTTATATCATAGAAAGTTAGGTCAAGATAAATATACTTTAAAAGCTTTGGAAAATAAATTTTATTTATCAATAGAATGGATTCGTCAAAAAGAAATGAAAATTATAAAGAAAGTAAAATACTTGTTATTTAACCAAAATTTTTATAAGAAACAATTGTTAAATTAAAACAAATTTCAGGAAAAAATTATCAAAGCTTAAAAGTAGAACCAATAAATGTAGATTATATTTGTTTATTTTTATTTTGTATATAGAAATAACTAAAAGACTTCAATTGGATAAAACTTTATATAAGGACTATATTTTAAATCCTAATTTTCCTATGCTTGAAATGACGAGAGATATTTTAACGATGTTTATGATAGAAAATATTAATTATGAAGTAGACATTGTAGCTAATTTAAAATATTTTTCTCAAAATTATCATCCTTTAATAGAAGATTATTACAAGAATGGTTTATCTTATGAGAAAATTTTTAAAAAATATTCTTATACTAAAAATCAGATTATTCATATGTTTAATATAATTAAAATAAATTTATATGATATGTTAAAAAAACCTCAACAAGTAAGATTTGATTTTAAATTTTATGAAGAAAATAGATTAAATCCTAAAATATCTTTTATAGGAGATATAGAATTAATAGATAAAATCTTTAGATTATATTATGGTCTAGATTTAGGTAATAGAATGATTATTTCGAAAATTATTACTAAATTAGGTTTGTCATACAAGAGTTCATTTGTTCAAAGAAATATAAGATTATATATGTTAGCAATTTGTAAATTTAAAAATGGTATATTTAAAGAAAAAAATACAATTACTAAAACGGTAGAAAAAGAATTTTTAAAATACTTTAGAAATCATGAAAAGCAAATTTATTTTAATAGAAGAGCATTAAAAATTAATAAAATAGTTCTTAATGCTTTATTAGAAAAGCAAGATAGTAATTATTTTAGAATAGAATATGCTTTTAAAGATCAAATTAAGGAAATATTAAGGAAATATTTAACAAAAGGGATTAGAAATGAATTAATGGCAATATTAAAAATTAGTGAAAAAGAATTTATGTCAGGAAAAGAAATAAGTCGGGTGTTTAAAATACTGGATAACTTAGACAAGTCTTTAAATATAGAGTTTCCTAAACAATTAAAAAAAATAAATGATGATGTATAATATAATAAGTTTGTTAAAATAATAGTAGGTGAGACACTTTATAGATTTCTTGTTTTTTTATACAATAGATGTTAGAATGTATTAAGTAATTTTGCAGCTTTTTTGGAATTTTAGATGAATTATTAAATAAAAGAAAGGAATAGAGTAATGTTTGAATTAGTATCAAAATATAAACCTAGTGGTGATCAGCCTAAAGCGATAGAGGAACTAGTGGATGGTATAAAAACAGGACAAAAGCATCAAGTATTGTTAGGAGCGACTGGAACAGGAAAAACTTTTACTATTGCTAATGTAATTGCGAGCGTTAATAAACCTACATTAGTCCTCGCTCATAATAAAACACTTGCTGGACAATTATATGCTGAGTTTAAAGAATTATTTCCTAATAATCATGTGGAATATTTTGTTTCTTATTATGATTATTATCAACCGGAAGCTTATGTTCCAAGTAGTGATACATATATTGAAAAAGATGCTTCAATTAATGATGAGATTGATGAATTAAGACATTCAGCCACAGCAGCTCTTTTAAATAATCGGGATGTAATAGTAGTCGCTAGTGTATCTTGTATTTATGGTATTGGAGAAGTAGAAGAATATAAAAATAAAATATTAGTAGTTTCTTTAGGCGAAGAAATTAAAAGAGACGAGATTATTAATAGACTAGTTGATATGACTTATGAAAGAAATCAACTTGATTTTCATAGAGGAACTTTTAGAGCGAATGGAGATGTAATTGATATAATTCCAATCGGAGAAAGAAAAAATGGAATTAGAATTGAATTAGATTTTGATACAGTTTCAAAAATAAGTGAATTTGATCCTTTAACGGGAGCAATTATTCAAAATAAAAAAAGTGCTACTATATTTCCTGCTTCTCATTTTGTAACAAGTGAAGAAAAACTAGAAGAAGCGATTAAAAGAATTGAAAAAGAATTAGATGAAAGGTTAATTGAATTAAAAGAACAAAATAAATTAATTGAAGAACAAAGATTAAGAGAACGTACACTTTACGATATTGAAATGTTAAAAGAAACAGGATTTTGTCATGGCGTAGAAAATTATTCTAGGCATTTAGCCTTAAGAGAAGCAGGAGAAACTCCGAGTACTTTGATGGATTTTTTTCCTAAAGATTTTTTGTTAGTAGTGGATGAATCTCATGTTACTATTCCTCAAGTAAGGGGAATGTATAATGGAGATAGAATGCGTAAACAAACTTTAGTAGATTATGGATTTAGACTTCCTAGTGCAGTTGACAATAGGCCATTAAAATTTAGTGAATTTGAAAGTAAAATTAATCAAGCAATATATGTTTCAGCAACTCCTGCAGAATATGAACTTGATTTAGTTAATAATCATTATGTGGAACAAATTATTAGACCAACAGGACTTTTGGATCCTACAATTGATGTTAGAGGTACTGAAGGACAAATTGATGATTTGATTGGTGAAATTAATGATAGAATTGAAAAAAACGAAAGAGTTCTAGTAACAACATTAACTATTAGAATGGCTGAAGAGCTAACTAATTATCTTAAAGGTTTAAATATAAAAGTCGCTTATTTACATAGTGAAGTAAAGACATTAGAAAGATTAAAAATTATTAGAGATTTAAGATTAGGTAATTATGATGTTGTAGTAGGTATTAATTTATTAAGAGAGGGAATAGATATTCCAGAGGTAAGTTTAATTGCTATAATGGATGCTGATAAACAAGGATTCTTAAGAAGTGAAAGAAGTTTAATTCAAACAATTGGTAGATGTGCTAGAAATGCTAAAGGCCATGTTATAATGTATGCTGATACAATGAGTGAGGCAATGGAAGGTAGTATTAAAGAAACTAAACGTAGGAGAAAAATTCAAGAAGAATATAATAAAGCCCATGGAATTATTCCTCAAACTATTACTAAAGCAATTAGTGAAGTTATTAGTAATGTAGAAAAAGAGGATAATCATGAAGAAGTTAAGATGAGTAAAAAAGAAAAAAGAGAAATGTATTCAAGAATTGAAGAAGAAATGAAAGAAGCAGCGAAGAATCTTGATTTTGAAAGAGCAATGGAACTTCGTGATATTTTATTTGAATTAAAAAGTGAATAATAAAAAAGTCTGCAATAAAAAGACTTTTTTATGTGGAAAAATTTGTAGAACTAATCAATTTTTAATCTAGCTTTTAAAAATATAATGGGAAAAATTAAAAGTAATATAGAAAAAATTATTAACATATATGAAATATGGTAAACTTTGCTTTCTTTTGGATCATTAATATTATAATAGATATTTATTTGAGAATTCTCTTTTAAATTGTTATCTGTAAATTTCCACCACAAAGTATTTATATTAACATATTCCTTTCCATTTACATTGTATTGGTACTTTACATATCTATTAGTTGTTTGATCATTTCCATAGACTTGTAGACCAGAAGAAACTATGGTCGCTTTAATAGGAACATATTTTTTTGTAAAACTTACTTTAAAAAAATCTACTGTAGCAATATATAATAATGCTAAACTTAAGATTATTGCTAAAATAGTTATAATTAGGTAATTTTTTTTAGATATATTTGTATTAATTTTAATATTCATAATATAAATCCTCCCATAATAAAATCAAGTATTTTTTTATTTAAGTTTATTGTATAACATATATGATTTATTAATCAATATAATAATTTAAGTATTTGACATACCTTTTAACTTATTATAAACTTATAATAACGAGGAGGGGCTAGTGTGAGTGTGTTAGTTTTTGGTCATAAAAATCCTGACACTGATAGTGTTTGTGGGGCAATTAGTGTAGCATATTTGAAAAACGAACTGGGAATAGACGCTGAACCTCGAGTATTAGGAGAAATAAATAAAGAAACAGAATTTGTTTTAAAAAAATTTAAAGTAAAGAAGCCAGAATTTTTAAATGATGTAAAAGTTAAAATTAAAGATATTCATTATCATAAAGATTATTATGTAGAAGAAACTGATTCTATTTTAGATACTTATAATTTTATGACTAATTCTAGTATAACAGGTATTCCTTTAGTCGATATCAATCAAAAATATAGAGGCTATGTATCATTAAAAGAAATTGCTAGTGAAATGATAGTTAATTCTACCAATCATCTTAAATGTAGTTTTAAAAATATTATTGGGGTTTTAAATAGTCATAATTATTTTAAATTTGATGATATTATTGAAGGTGATATAGTAAGTGTTACTTTTGATTCAGCAACTTTTAAAGAAAATGTAGAATTAAATTCTAATAGTATTGTTATAGTAGGAGATAGAAAAGAAATTATTGATTATGCTATTTCTAAAAAAGTAAAAATGCTTATTTTAATTGGGGGTATAGATACTAAGGAATATGAAGAAAAATTAATTGGGGCTAAAATTAATGTTGTGTGTACTTCTTTTAGTTCTTTTAAAGTAGCTCGTTTGATCACACTAGCTAATGAAATAAGTAGTATTAAAAGAAAAGGGGAAGCAATTTGTTTAAATAGATTAGACTATTTAACTGATTTTATTAAAATTAGTAATGAAACAAAACATACTAATTACCCTATAGTTAGTAATAATGGAAGATGTCATGGATTACTTAGATTAAGTGATACTAATGATTATGAAAAAACTAAAGTAATTTTAGTTGACCATAATGAAGCAAAACAAAGTGTAAGTGGTTTAGAAGAAGCAGAAATTTTAGAAATTATAGATCATCATAACATTAGTGGAATAAATACAAGTAGGCCTATAAGTTTTCGTAATATGATTGTGGGCTCTGTTTGTACTATTGTTTATTTAATGTTTAAAGAGAATAATATTTTAATACCGAATGATATAGCCGCTCTTTTAATGAGTGGGATAATTTCTGATACGCTTATTTTAAAAAGTCCTACTACTACAGAATATGACATTAATACTTTGGAAAAACTTTCTTTGTTAACAGGAATTGATTATAATGATTATGGTATGGAAATGTTAAAAAGTGGAATTAATAATGAAGGTTTAAGTATAAAAGAAATAATTTTTAAAGACTTTAAAAATTATACTTGTAAGGATAAAAAAATAGGCATTGGTCAAGTCATGACTACTGATTTTAGAGAGTATGAACCAAATTTAGAAGAGTTTGTTCAAAATTTAGATGAACTTGCGGATAATGATTATACTGTTATTACTTTATTTGTAACTAATATTTTGACTAACAATTCATATATTATTTATAATACTAAGGCGGAAAGTATAATAAAATCAAGTTTTCAAATAGATGATATTTATGAAGGATACATGCTAAAAAATGTTTTATCCCGAAAACAACAAATAGTTCCTAATATATTAAGAGAAGTAGAAAAACTATAAATCACAAGGTTTATAGTTTTTAAGTAATCCTTCATAAATAAGTTTTTTATTAGAAATAAAATCAACTAATTCTTCAGGAGAAATCATATTAGGAATTTTTTTATTTATGTTACTGGTAATGAATAAGAAACGAACAAATTCTGAACAATAATAGTGATATTTTCTTTTTATATTAATATTTAGAGGGACAAATATAACACCTAAAATATTATATTTATAAAGACTTTGATTTTTTTTAAAGTCTTTTATTATTTTAGAAAGTTTATAATATTTAAAATTAGATATTTTTATTTCATAAACTTTGCATTCAGTTTTAATAAATCTTTTATAGAAAGAGGATTTTTTGCCTTCTTCAACAAATCCTGCATATAAAGGGAAATAAGGGTGTTTACGACTAAAAGAATACATATGATCTAAAGAAATATCTAATGATATTGTAATATGACAATATGTTTGTTTTTTATAAAGTTTTATAATATTAGATGGTAATGAACCAGAGTTAATTAAAGTAAGATAAATTGCTTTCATGTTATAACCTCTTTTTAAGTATATCTTATTATTGCAAAATTAAGAAGCTATTTTGTCAGATAAATGTCTAAATTTGTTTAAACATTGCAAAAAAAAGGGAGGTGTGATATATTCAAAATAGGAAAGAGGTCGAATATGGGATTAATAAAGGCAGTGGGAAGTGCTGTTTCTAGTGGATTAGGCGATCAATTTAAAGAATTTGTCAAATGTCCAGAAGTTAGTGGAGATGTTTTAATTCAAAGAGGAGAAGTAGAACATGGTAGTGGTAATAAAAAACCTAGTGAGGGAATTATTACTAATGGAAGTTTAATTATTGTTCCTGTAGGAATGGCAATGATGATTATTGATAATGGTAAAATAACAGAATTTTCTGCAGAACCTGGAGAATTTACTTATGATAGTTCTAGTGAACCTAGTGTCTTTACTGGAGGTTTCTTTGAAGGTATAAAAGATACTATAAAAGTAATTGGTAATCGTATTACTTTTGGAGGACAACCTGCACATGATCAAAGAGTTTATTATATTAATACAAAGGTTATAACTGGTAATAAATTTGGTTCACCTTCACCAAAGAAAATTGAAGATATTAAATATGGAATGGTTGATGTAACTTTTAATGGAGAATATGCTTTTAAAGTAGTTGATCCTGCATTATTAGTTAGTAGTGTAATTGGAACAAATCCTAATGATACAGTAACTTATAATGAAGTAGTAGGAAGTCAATTAAAAACTAAATTTATTGAACAAGTTACAAAAGCAATAACTGTTGTAATGCGTAAGCATAATGTTTCTTTTGGAGATATTGGAATGTATGGTGGAGATATTTCAGAAGAAATGAATACTTGTTTAAATGATTCTTGGCGAGAAAAATATGGTTTAGAAATTACTGATGTAGCCATGGGTGATATTAATTTAACTGAAGATTCTGCTAAGATGGTACAAGCAATGTCTATGGGTGAAAAACTTGGTACAAATAGTGCTATGATGAGTGGATATGCTGTAGCAGGTACTGTTGAAGCTGCCAAAACAGCTGCCGGAAATGCTAATGGTTCCATGATGGGATTTATGGGAATGAATATGGCTCAAAATGTAGCTAATAATACAGTTGCCGGAGCAGTTGCCGGAAATGCTGTTAATAATGCAATGGCTAATTCTAATGAACAAGGAATTGTGACAGGTAATCAACCAAATCCGGGAGAAGTATTTAAAGAAGAAAAAGCAGGAAAATTTTGTACAAATTGTGGAGCACCTGTAGGTGGAAACTACTGCGGACAGTGTGGAACAAAAGTAAATTAGACATAAAAATGGGCATTTCGCTCATTTTTTAATTTCTTAAATATTTTTATGATTAAATACTATATTGTACTTTTGTGGTATTATATGGTACAATTTAGTTGTTAAAAGTAAAATAGATTGTGGGGGGATTATACTATGAATAAACAAGTAGTGCCAAAAGAAAAATTATATAATATGAATGCTTTTGAAGCTTTATGGGAAAGTTGTAAAGAACATTTAAATGATATAGCAATTACTTATAGAGCAGATTTAAATGTTGAAAATAAAAATAAGAAACCTTTAGTAACAACAATTACTTATAAACAACTTATAAAAAATATTATGAAAACTTATGAAAGTTTAAAAAATTATGGAGTAAAAAAAGGTGATGTAGTAACTTATGCTTCTATTACTACACCGGAATTAATTTATGCTATGTATGCTTGTATTTTATTAGGTGCAATATTTGATCCTATGGATCCTAGAGAGAAAGAAGAAGGTATTTTAAGACATTTTAAAAATGAACCTTCAAAATTATATTTTGCTCCAGAAAAGATGTTTGATAGTACGAGAAATATTTATGGCGATTTAGGAGTAGATAAAACAGTTACTATGTCATTTACAGAATCATTACCTAAAATTGTACAATTGGGTTCTAAAATATTAGATAAAAAAAATGGTGTGAAACCTTTTGAAAATCCTAATGATAAAGATTTTGTAAATTGGAAACAGTTTAACGCTAATTCTAAAATTAATGCAAATGTAGATATAAGTGAAATGAAAAAATCAGATATTGCTTCCTTTACGCATACAACTGGAACAACGGGTATTCCCAAAACTATTGTGCATTCTAATGAAAACTGGAACGCTCAATATTATAATATAAGTACATCAGGTTTAAAATTTATTAGAGGGGAAAATTTCTTGAATGTTACTGTTCCTTGGGTAGATTTTGGATTAATTAATGCAATTCATGCATTCTTGTTGAATGGAATTAGATTAGATATGGATCCAACATGGACACCAGATAAAAATGCTGAATATTATGTAAAATATGCTCCACATTGGTGGATGGGTGCTCCTGGATGGATTGATCCTTTGTTTACAGATCCAAAGTTTGAAACTGAAAAAATTTCTAATGGAAGATATATAATTACAGGTGGTGCACCTTTATTTGCTCACAAGCAAAAATTTTATACAGAAAAATTGCGTGAAAAAAATAGTAATTGTCAAATTGTTCAAGGTTATGGAATGTCTGAAGTAACAGCAGCTGCAATGTTAGATTTATTTAATAATGCTGGAACTTTAGGATATCCTATGCCGTTATTTGATTGTGAAATTAAAGATCTTTCAACTGGTGAAACTTTAAATTCTGGTGAATCAGGTGAATTGTGGCTTTCTTCAAATGATTCAGATTTAAGCCCATTAGCAGTAGGGTATTTAAATAATCAAGAAGAGACAGATAAAACTTTTGTGTATGATAAAGATGGAAAAAGATATGTGCGTACAGGTGATAAAGTTCATATAAATCCCGATGGAACTTATACTTGGGAATCAAGATATAAAAATATATTGACTTTTAATGGATTTAATATTAATTGTGTTGAATTATTAGATGAAGTAGAAAAAGTACCTGGGGTAAATATGGGTGCTATTATTGGTGCTGTAACTGCCGATGGGAATCAAAGACCATTAATATGTTTTGAACTTTCTCCAGAATATATAGATAAAGGTGAAGAAGTTAGACAAGCGATTTTTCAAATGATTTCAGAAAATTTTCTTGAATATTATACTCCTTTAGATATCATTGTTTATGAAAAAATACCTACCAAAACAATGAAAATTGATTATAATAAGTTAAAATCAGAAAATTTAAATTCAAATGGAGAATATAAAAAGGTTTTAAAATAAAAGATATAAAGTCTTTTATTTTTTAATAGATAATTTTGTTATATTATGTTAATATTTAGATACAGTAAAGGGTGATATGTATGAATATTACAATGATGTTATCTATAACTAGTTTATTTTATATATTTATTTTGATTATTTTATTTTTTACAAAAAGTAATTTGAAAAATAAAGAAACTAAATTATATTCAATTTTATTAGTATCAGTTTTTTTGGGAATATTATTAGAATTATCAATGAGAATTACTTGTATTTTATTTCCAGGTATTTCCATTATGGATAATATAATTTCTAAAGTATTTTTGTTTTATACTTTATTTTGGTTTTCTTTAATTACAATTTATAATTTTATAATATCTTTTTCAGATAAAAAATATTATGTTTTTAAAAAAGCAATAATAATTTTTAACATCGTTGCAGATTTTTTGATAATGATATTCCCTATAAATTTTTTTTATAAACCAGGGAATAATTATTACTCTTATACTTATGGATTGGCGGTAAATTTTCTTTATGGTTGTATTACATTTATCATTATAACTAACATTATTTTTCTAGTTATGAAAAGGTCAAAAGTTTTTAAAAACAAAAAATATTATCCCATAATTATATGTATAGTTTTAATATTAATTGCAACTATAATCCAAAATAGATATCCTGATATTCTTTTAAACATATTTATACAAGCTTTAACTACGTTTATAATGTACCATACAATAGAAAATCCTGATGTTCAAATGATAAATGAACTATATAAAAATAAAATGTTAGTAGAAAAAACTTATGAAGATAAATCAAACTTTTTATTTAAGATGACGCAAGA
>CANQNA010000033.1 GCA_947625005.1 uncultured Bacilli bacterium | reverse complement strand
GCAAATACAACTGCAACTGCAACATTTACTTATAATTTAAATGGATTTGAACAAAAAGTTAATTATACTTTGAATTTCAAATATACTTTAGATAAAAATGAAGCAAAAACTAAAAAAGATGAATCAAATGATAAACTTTTAAATGATTACAAAGCTAAATTGGATAGTAAATTAGCATCTTATACAGCTTTGACAAAAGTTAATTATGATTCTTCAAATAATACTTTAACATTTACAGTTTCAAGAGATGGTTTGTTAAAAAATTTAACTGATTTCTTAACTGTTACAGGAGATGGGGAAACTTCTATCAATAACATTTTTGGCTTATTTGCCAGTGGTGCTGTAAAGGCTACTTATACTGTTGATACTACTCCTGTAAATGTTGATAATTTTGATAATCCTATTTCTTTAGCTGGTAAGTTATTACTTGCAATTGCTAAGAAAAAGAATCCTAATTTAGGAAAAGATTCAGCAGCTGACCTTACTTATGAAGATGTTGTAAATGCTACACCAGTAACTGCAACATTTACTTATAAAGATGTTCCTGGATATGATGGACAAGATGTAGACGTAAACTATACTTTAAAATTTGAATATACTCCAAACATGACGGAAGAAAAAAAATTAAGAGAAGAAGGGAACAATACTTTAGCAAGTAAATACATTGAAGAAGCGAAGCAATTGTTAAATTCTGAGCAATATAAGGCTTTAGAAAATATTGATTATACTCCTGGAGAACCTAGTATTTTAGCATTTGATGTAAGTCAAGATGGTTTAACAACTCCTTTAGCATCATTCCTAGCATTAAAAACAGTTGATGATAAAGATATCATTGATATTTTTAAAGAATTTGCAAAAGGTGCTACTAAAGCTGTATATACAGTAGATGGTAAATCTCAAACAAACGTAACTGATTTTAGTGATCCAAAAAAATTAGCTAAAGAATTATTAACTGCTATGGCAGGTAAAAATATAGAAGATGCAGCAAATCTTACTTATGGTGAGGTTGTTGGTAAATCCGTTACAGCAACATTTACTTACAGTGTTCCAGGTTCAAATCAAACAGTAGATGTAAAATATACTTTATTTTTCTCAGCTAAAAATGTTGTGCAATCAGCACAAGCAACGAAAAATGAAAATCTTAAAAAACAAGTTGAAGCATTAGCTGGTAATGAAGGCCTTACTAAAAATAATGTAAATATTGAAGAAGTTAAAGCAACTGCAAATTCTTTAGATGTTACATTATCAGAAGCAGGTCAAGAAAATATTGTTAGTGACTCTTTGACAACTGAAGGTTCTGCTTTAGTAAACTCAATTACATCATTAAAAGAAGGTGCTACTGAAGTTTACTATAAAGTAACTAAAGATGCTGCTGTTATTGCATTAGCATTAGATGGTGGAACAAAAGTTGAATTAGGTCAAAAAACGGCTAAGCAAATTATAGAAGAAATTTTGCTTGCTGTTGCCAAAGAAAATGGTAGTGATGCAGAAGAGTTCTCAAATGTAACTTATAAAGATTTAGATAATGTAAGAGTTGATATTGAATTTGTTTATCCAGTAGATAAAACAAAAGAAAATGTTACCTCAGAATACTCTATTCATTTTACTTATCATGTTTTAACAAAAGAAGAAAGAGAATCTAAAAATGATACAGTGATTGCTGAATTGGCAACAAAATTAAATACTTCTATTCAAAATGTTAATCATACGCTTACGGCAGAACAAAAAGCAAAGATTGAACAACTAGATGGAACTTCCCAAATGTTTTTAAATCAAGAAGTAATTGATAAAGCATACAAGGCAGTAGAAAGTATTGAATATAATTCGAATGGAAATCACGTAATTTTTCATCTTACAACAGCAGGTACTACTGAAGAAATACCTTTATTTACATTTTTACTTGTTGGAGCAGATATTGATCAACTTATAACTGCAAGTCAGAATTCTAATGGGAATACTAAAGCTGTGTTTGGAGCTTCACCAATATTATCAATGTTTACAACTTTTGCTCAAGGTTCAACTGGTGCAAGTTATACTGTAAATGATAAATCAGACACTACGCAAGTAGATAAAAGTAAGTTACAAGATGGTAGTGAATTAATTAAGGTTGCATTAGAACTACTTGGCAAAATGGCTGAAAAAGCAAATCCTGAAAGTGCTGCAT
Organism: uncultured Bacilli bacterium; assembly: GCA_947625005.1. The sequence goes on along the minus strand of CANQNA010000033.1, from coordinate 10,110 downwards.
TTACTATGTCTTATAAAGATATTGTTGGAAAGAAAGCTAATGCAAAATTTAGTTATTTGGATGCTCAAGAAAGTTCTTATGATTTAGAATATATTTTAGAATTTAAAGGACCATCAGCTGAATAAAAATTTATAAAGAGGCAAAAACTCGTTTCTCTTGAAGCGAGTTTTGCCATACTTATTTTGTTGTAGAAAGAGGGGGCATAAGAAGTATGAATGCCAAGAAGAAAAATATTATTATTGGAAGTATTATTACGTTAATAGTTATTGTTTTATTAGGCGTATTATGTTTATTTTTGTTTAAAAAAGAAAAATTTGAAGTGTCATTAAAAATAGATGATAGCATACTTGAAACAAGTATGGTGATTAAAGGTAATACTTTTGAAGAACCAGAAAATCCTACCAAAGAAGGATATACTTTTTTAGGATGGTATGTTGGAGAAGAAAAATTTGATTTTTCAAAAGAAATTACTGAAAATGTTACTTTAGAAGCAAGATGGGAAAAACGAACTTATAAAGTTACATTTATAGATGGAACAGAGAAAAAAGAAAGTTTTGTTACTTATCATGAAAAAGTATCTAAACCAGAGAATCCTGTAAAGAAAGGTTATATCTTTTTAGGATGGTATACACAAGATACTGCATTTGATTTTGATACCCTTATTGATCAAGATATAACTCTTGAAGCTAAATGGGGAGAAGATAAAAAAGTTACATTAAAAGTAGAACATTATTTAATGGATACAAATGGAACTTATTCAAAAAATCCTTATCAAACAGATATAATTACTCAAGATTATGGTACAGTAGTAACTCCTAAAGTAAAAACATATGAAGGATTTATAAGTCCAGAAGTAAAAACAATTACTTTGCAAAAGAATGAAAATCAAGTAATTCGTTACTATTATGTAAGAAAAAAATATAAAGTAACTGTAGAAAAAGGTTTAGGTGTTATCAGTGTTAATGGTAATGGAGAATATTATTATGGCGCAAATGTAACTGTAAAAGCAGATGTAAGTATGGGATATCATTTTGAGAGTTGGTCTCAGCAATCTAAAGATATGAATTATACCTTTACGATGCCAAGTGAAAATGTCTCATTGACTGCTCTAGCATCTCCAAATACAGAAACTCCATATAAAGTAAGAACTTATTATATGGATATGACTGGAAACTATAAAGATTATGAAGAAGAAAATTATGTCGGTGTAACCGACACGAATATAAATCTCTCTCCTAAAGAAGTTTATGGATTTACATTAGATAAAAAGTCGGATCAAAAGATTTTGGGAGATGGGTCTACTATTATTGAAATTTATTATAAGAGAAATAAATTTGTGGTGACAGCAGAAAAAACAGAAGGAATAAAAGATGTTACAAAATCACAAGAATACTATTATAAATCCAAAGTGAAATTGAATGCTACTTTAGAAGAGGGCTATGATTTTGTGGGATGGTTTGTTCAAGATAAAAAAGTATCTAGTGATATGAGTTATGAATTTACAGTTGATGAAAATGTAACTGTTTCTGCTCAAGCAAAGAAAAAAGAGTTTGTTATTGATTTTATGAATGAAGGAACCAAAGTAAGCTCTATTACTAAAAAATATGGAGAAACTTTAACTGAAGAGGAATATCCTAAAATATCAAAGGAATATTATACTTTAACTTGGATGAAAGGACTAAATGAATTTGATAAAGAAACTCTTATCAAAGAGAACATTACGTTAGAAGCTCACTTTGATGTTAGTTCATATACTATTGTTTTCTATGATGAAGACAAATTATATAAAGGAGTTGTTCAAGAAGAAGGAGAAAATGTAGAAGTACCAGAGAGTCCTTCGAAAGAAAATTATCAATTTGTAGGGTGGTTTACAAAAGATGGAAAACTTTATGATTTTGAATTAAATCCTATTATTCCTAAAGAGGGAATTGAACTTTACTCTAAATATGTAAAAATTGTGAATATTGATGACTTTATTTTAATGAGTATTATGGATTCAAATACATTTGAAACAACATTTGATAACAACGAAATTCATGTAAAGCTGATTAATGCTTCTAAAAAAATTCAAGAGACATCATTAAAAGAAAATAATGAAAAAGTCTTTGCAGAAGGATTTGTTAAAGAAGTCATTGTAATTTATAATAATAAAGAATATACAATTACAAAAGACAATTATGATAGTTTTCTAGAGTCTTTTACCAATACATCATTAGAAAAATATGAAGATCGTATGGTAAATTCATTCAATCAAAAATCATTACAAGTAAAAATTGTTTTAGATGATCAAACTGCGATATCTAATACAGGAGATTTTGAAAAAGAATATACGATTGATTTTACAAGTAATAAAATTTTGGAAAAAGAATCTTTTATAGATTTTGGAAAACATTGGTTAAATGAAATTGAAAAAAATACAGTAAAAAATAATTATCAAAAATATCATATTGAAGTGAATGGGAATGAAATTCTTTTAATTACAAAAGAAAAACAAAATAGTGTTTTAGGAACTGTTGCAGGTTCTGGAGTGAAAACGACAATGCAAAAATTGTTAGGATTAGAATATGTAAAATCAATGACTTTATATTTTGCTAATATGGATCCAGTCATAATTGAATCAGAAAATATTACTGATGAAAATTTTGAAGATTTTGGATTATCGATTTTACCTTATTTTGCAAAAGCAGTAAATAAGAGTTATTGGGAAGCATTTGGAATTAGAAATTATGAATTAGAACCATTAGAAGTGAAATGTGAATTAACATTAAAAGATGGATTATCTTTTGATGATAGTATTCCACTTACGTATTATATACATTTTAAAGTGGATGAAACGATAGGAAATAAAGTTAATTAGAAAGTAGGGGGATATTGTGAAAAAAGAAAATACACAAAGAAAATATTTTATTATTGGAGCTGTTGTTGTCTTGGTAGTTGGAATTTTATTGTTCTTTCTATCATGTGATAGAAATCGTTATACGATTCGTTTTGAAGTAGATGGAAAAGTATTAAGTTCTAGTAATTTAAAAAAAGGAGAAACTGTAGAAATTCCAAAAGAACCAACTAAGGATGGATATACTTTTGCGGGTTGGTATGTAAATGGTGAAAAATTTGATTTTAATCAACCAATCAATGAAAATGCTGAAATAGAAGCCAGATGGGAAGTGAATACTTATACAGTTCGTTTTATTTCTGGAATAGGTGAAGCGACAGAAGAAAAAGTAGAATATCAAAGTACTTTAACTGAAAATAAACCTACTAAAGAAGGGTATGAATTTTTAGGATGGTATTTAGGGGAAGAACTTTATGATTTTAGTACTCCAGTCACAAGTGATATGACTTTAGTGGCTAAATGGAAAACGTTAGAAGAAAATGAAACTATTTATTTAGTAGAACATTATTTAATGAATCGTAATCAAACTTATGAAAATGTTCCATTTGAAGTTCAAGTATTTAGGGAAAAACCAAATAGTACAGTAACACCAAAAACATTAAATTATAAAGGATATAAAAGTCCTAAATCTATTTCAACAAAAGTTAAAGCAGATGGATCAACAGTGATTCAGTATTACTATGAAATTGAAGCTTTTACTTTAAATGTTACTGGAGATAATGGCTTTGAAGAAGTTTATGGAAGTGGAAACTATTATTATGATGATTTAGTTTCAATTCGTTATGTTTTAAAACCTGGTTATCATTTTGTAGATTCTAGTGAGACACTTGATGATTTGATATATACTATGAAAAATAAAAATACAACTATTCATCTTTCTAGTGCGCCAGATGAAAATACTTCTTATCAAGTAGAACATTATCAAATGGATGTAGATGGAAACTATCCTAGTGAACCAACGGAAGTTGAAGAACTTACTGGTACAACAGATTCTTTTGTGACTCCTAAAGTAAAAAGCTATATAGGATTTACAAGTCCTAAAGTAGAAACAATAAAAATCTCTGGAGATGGGAGTACTGTTTTAGAATATTATTATTCTAGAAATAAATATACTGTAAAAGCAAATTTAGGAAAGGGAATTCAAGAAGTTGCTGGAACAGGAGAATATTATTATGGAAGTACTGTTACATTAAAAGCAATTGTAAAAGACGGATATACTTTTGATTCTTGGAATACAGGGGATAAAGAAGAAACAATTAGAGTAGAAGTTCCAGCAGCTTCTTTGGAAGTATTTGCGCAAGCTAAAGTAAATCAATATTCTATTGTTTATGAAGAAAATAATGAAATGTCTAATAGGGAAAACTATACTATTGAAGATACATTTACATTAAAAGTTCCTAAAAAGAATGGATATGATTTTAAAGATTGGACGATTAAAAATCTAACAACTTCAGAAGAAATAACAAGTAAAGATGGTAACATAAAAAATATGTATGGAGATTTAGTTATTACAGCCAATTATACTCCAAGAAAAGATACTCCATATCAAATAGAACATTATCAAATGGATATTCATGGAGAATATCATGAATGTTTTGAAATATCTAAAGGAGTAGGGACAACGGAATCTGTTGCTACATTTACTCCAAAAACTTATGTTGGTTTTGAATATGATGCAGAAGAAACAAAAAAACAAAGTGATGTTTTGATTGATAGAAATGGAGATTCTGTTGTCAAAGTATATTATAAGAGAAAGAAATATACTTTAGAATTAAAGGCTTTCAATGGAATTGAAAAAGTTAATATTACAAGCCCTACAGAATTCTATTATGAAGAACCAGTTTCTCTATCTGCAGAAGCAAAGATAGGATATACATTTACAAGTTGGTTATTTAATCAAAAAGAAATTTCTTCTAATGCAGACTATTATTATACAATGCCTAGTGAAGATGTTATTTTAGAAGCAATTGCAACTCCAAATCATTATACAATTCGTTATCATGGAAATAATGGAAATGATTTAGATGTTGTGGAAGAAAATTATGTTACTGATACGTCAAAACCAATTCTTAAAAATTCATTTACTTATAAGTTCCATACATTTGTAGGTTGGAGTACAAATCCAGATGTTTTGAGTACTGATAGTAGTATTTTAAAAGATAATACTGAAATTTTGAATTTTATTCCAGAAGGAACTGCAGATTTATATGCTATTTGGGAATATGATAAAAATGTTGTACATTTTGTAGTAGATGGTGCTGATTATGAAACTTATAATAATCAAGTTTATGGACAACTTATTGAAGAACCAACTTCACCTACCAAACCTGGTTATAAGTTTTTAGGATGGTATGATGATCAAGATAAACAATGGAATTTTGAAAATGATACAATGCCAGATAATGCTTTAGAATTACATGCAAAATGGGAAGCAAAAACGGATACTCCTTATTCAGTAGAAGTTTGTAAAGAAGATTTAAATGGACAATTTACAACAGATTGTACAGTAAGTACTCAGTATGGTACCACAGATACTATTGCAGAACCTTTCACAGAAACATTTACTGGTTTTACTTTAAAGAGTGTAAATGTGGAACAAGTGACTATACGACCAGATGGAAAATCAAAAGTGAAAGTTTTTTATTCTAGAAATAAACATCAAGTGAATGTCACACCTGATATAGGAGTACAAGAGGTTATCGGATATGGAGAATATTATTATGGAGCTTCAGTGACTGTAAGCGTAACAATTAAAGCAGGATATGGAGATGTAATCTGGGATAGTGGAACTCAAAATCAAAATGGATTAAATTATGTAATAGATCAAATGCCAGATACTGACATCAATTTAAGTGTTTCTACAACGGCACAAAATGTATCTTATAAAGTAAAACATTACTTTATGAATGTAGAAGGTACTTATGATGGAGTAGAGCCTGAAGTAGATAATGTAATAGGAACTACAGATACTGAGACTGATACAGCAAGTTCTATAAAAACAAGAGAAGGATTTATAAGTCCAACTAAGGTATTAAACGAAAATATTAATGGAGACGGTTCAACAGAGATTGAGTATTATTATGAAAGAAAGAAAGTCAAATTCACAATTCTAAATGGTAATGGAACTTCAACGAGTGATTACTTTTATGGAAGCACTGTTCATGTGACGGTGGATGGAAAAATAGGCTATACTTTTAATAAATGGTCTAATGATGAAACAAGAGAGGAATTTGACTATCTTATTCCAGCTACAGATACTTCATTAACTGCAATGTATACTCCAAATAGATATAAAATTAAATTTCATATGAACGATGGATTAACAGATCAAATTTCTGAAAGTAATGAGTTTACTTATGATGAACATGGTACTTTAGTAGAACCTGCATTTGAAAAAAATATTACAGTCAATAAACATAATGTGTATCCAAGTGAGTATATGGATGAAAAATACAAAAGTTATAGGCAGGAAGATACAACAACAATTATTAAAGATAAGATATTAGGTTGGAGTACAGAACCTACAGGTACAGTATTATATAAAAATGGTGCAGATATTTATAATTTAAGTGAAGGATCAGATATCGATTTGTATGCTGTTTGGTATAATGCAGTAGATTTCACATCAGAATCCCCATCTCTAGATTTAGTATTTGGTGGATGGAGTTCTACTCAGTCTAAAGATAATATTGTGACCCTTCAAGATGGTAAATATACTTTAAAAGCAGATAAGGGTGTCGTGAATGCTAATGCGATTTGGTATATTGTTCCGTTAGTAGAAAGTGTAAGCTTTAATTTATATAATGACAAGGATGGAACAAGTCCTCTTGAAGTAAATTCTTATGTAAAGGGCGATCATGCATTTTATATGAAATTACCAGTTGGTAAATTTATCGACTTAAGAAGTTTAGGCGTTAGTTTTAATACTAATATAAGTTTTAAAAATGCTTCTAAAAAAGATTCTAATTATATGGAAATTAATGCCTCATCAAATAATAGTTTGTCTTTATCCGGATATCAAATTAAGGAAAAAACAATAGATGATGGAAAGACTTGGACTAGTACCGAAACGGTACAAAAATTATATATCATGGAAACAAATGCATTTTTTAATAATGCAGTAGGTTCTCAAAATATAGCAGTAGCTGAAGGTATTGCTCAAACAAAAGACAATGTTTTAAGTAGCCAATGGATTAGTACACGAGCATCTATTAATGGAAATGTCTTCTTGTTCTTTGCACCTAAAAATACTGAGTTAATTGGTAGTGTTAGATTTATTAATGCTGCAACTAATGAAGAAGTATTTAATTTAAAAAATACAGTATATAAAGGTAATTTGACTCCAAATATCGGTTCTGTTAATCAAAGTGGTTATGATTTTAAGGGTTGGTACACTGATTCAACATTTGGAACTGAATATAGTTTTGATAAACCTATTTATGACAATGTTACTGTATATGGTAAATTTGAAAAAAAACCTGCAGATACTAATTGGTATCAACCAGATCAATCTACTTTTTCTATATGTAAATTAGAGGAATTATATGGATTAGCCGAATTGGCTAAAAATAATGATTTTACAGGAAAAAATATTAATTTAAATTGTAATATAGAGTTTGCCAATGGAGATTATTGGGAACCTATTTCAAAATTTAATGGTCACTTTAATGGAAATAATTTTATGATAAAGAATATGAATATTAATGTTTCTTCAGGTAATGCAGGATTGTTTAGTGAATTAGGTACTAATGCCCGAGTAGAGAATTTAAGGTTTGAAAATGCAATTTTGAATTCGACAGCCGCCAAAGACTTTTCGGCTGGTATCTTGGCTGGTATATCCAATGCTGGTACTATTATTGATAAAGTTTCGGTGAATAATTTTAGCATAAATGCTACACAAAATGTCGGGGGACTTATCGGAACAGCTAAGGGTAGTACATTATCAAATATTTCAATATCAAATTCAAAAGCGGATGGCATCTTTAGTCCAAATGGAGATGTTGGTGGAATAGTAGGATTAGGTAGTGGAACTTTAACCATTAATCATTCCATTGTTAAAGATGTAAAAGTATCTTCAAGTGTATCTGCAACTAAAAAAGATACAGGTGGAATTATGGGAGATATTGTGAGTGGAACTTTAAAAATGAATCATGTTGTCTTTATTGGTTCTATCATTGCAGATGGTAATGATATATTTGGAATGTTTGGGAATCCAGGGGGTATTGTAGGGGAAATATCTTCAAGTGTTGTCAAAGCAGATAGTGACGAGTCTACTTGGCTGTACGATAGCGAGACAGTAGATCGAGCTTATGAAATTTCTTCTGGTTCATCGATTTTTCAAACTTTTAAAAAACAAACAGGTAATGGACATTCTAAAGAAGAATTAAAAAAGAAATCAACTTATAGTGGTTGGAGCGAAGAAATTTGGCATTTTGATCCAAATGATTCAGATTATCCAACATTAAAATGGATCTGGAAAATTGATCATCCTGAGTGAGAGAAATTCTCACTCTTTTTTCGTCTTTCAAAATATATAATAATTAAGTTTTATGATTGTTATCGTTATTTATTCTCTTGCTTTTTACTGTAATGTGAGTTAAAATAATATTAGAAAGTAGGAATATTTATATGAAAAAAATACCTTATGGAGTAGATAATTTTAAAGATTTAATAGAGGAAAATTATTATTTTGTTGATAAAACATATGTGATTGAAGACATACTTAAAGATGGAAGTTATGTTCCTGCTTATTTAAGACCAAATGGATTTGGAAAAAGTTTGTTTATTTCTATGTTGGAATGTTTCTTTGATATTGATAAAAGAAAAGAGAATGAGCATCTATTTGATGGACTTAAAATTCAAGAATCAGAGTATTTTAAAGAATTTGGAAAGTATCCCGTGATTCATTTAGATTTAAGAACATTAAAGTATGATGATTTTGAATCAAATTATCAAGAACTAAAAAATGTTATGTCAAATATTTATAAAGAAAAAAAGTATTTAGAAGATTTTTTAGATGAATGGGAGTTAAAACATTTTCGAGCAATTATAAATCAAACAGCAGATAAACTAGATTATGAAAGATCTCTTAAAAATCTTTCTCAGTGGTTAGAAAGATATCATCATCAAAAAACAATGATATTCGTTGATGAATATGATATAGCGATTCAACAGGGATATAAGAATGGATTCTATGACAAGATAGTAAATCTTCTTTATTCTATGTTAGATTCTTCTTTAAAGGGAAATGATAGTTTACAAATGGGAGTGATGACAGGAGTACTAAAAGTACAAAATGCAGATATATTTGGAGGATTAAATAATTTATATATGTGCGATTTGATGACCAAAAATTATAATGATGCATTTGGTTTTACAGAGGCAGAAACGAAAGAATTACTTGAATATTATGGACTAGAGCTTACGAGTGATGTAAAAGCTATGTATGGTGGCTATAACTTTATGGGTACTTCTATTTATAATCCTCGAAGTATATTAAATTATATAGACAAAAGAAAATTAGAACCATATTGGATGAATACATCAGGAAATGAACTCGTAAAAAAAATGTTAGGTGAAATTAGTGAAAAAGACAAATTAAAGATAGAACAATTAATTATTAATAAGAATGATAATATTTCTATAGGATATGATAATCGAACCACTTATCAAGATTTTGAAGAAATAGCAGATATTAATAAAACACTTAATTTATTATTTGCATCAGGATATTTAACGTTAGACAGAATAGAAGGAGAAGGAAATTTCTTTTTAGCAGATGTATACGTAAAAATTCCTAATGAAGAAGTAAGATATGAATTATTAAAGAATATGCAGTAGTCTTCTGTGGTAAAAAATGTGTTGTACCATAATATGAACAAAAGTGCTGTTCAAGAAATTAAATCATTAATTTTAATTATTCACATCCCTTTTTATATGTGTTACAAAATTTTTGATTTTCTTTTTTGATGCTTGTATCTTAAAATAATACATAGTATAATAAATACAAGAAAAGAGGGATACTTATGAATTTGAAAAGAGTTCCAGTTGGAAATGACGACTTTAGAGATCTTATTACAGGCAACTATTATTATGTGGATAAAACTTTAGTAATTGAAGAACTATTGGATAGGGGAAATAAAGTTGTTTTATATCCAAGACCAAGAAGATTTGGAAAAAGTTTGTTTATTTCGATGTTAGACAATTTCTTTGATATT
>CANQNA010000032.1 GCA_947625005.1 uncultured Bacilli bacterium | reverse complement strand
ACGGAGATGTAATTGATTTTGTTGAAAGATACTACAATACAGATTTCATAAATGCTATGAAGATATTAAGTAGAGATTTTGGACTACCAGAAGATGAACCTATATCAAGAGAAGTAGAGCAATACATAAAACGAAAAAAAGAAGAAGAACAGCAAATGAAAAGAAATTTAGATAATTGGTTTAATAGTACATATAACAAAATATGTGACGAATTGCACATAACAGAGAAAGCTATCAAAAATACAGCAATGAAAAATAAGTTAGTTGGACTTTGGAAGTATTTATATAACAGAGAAAGCAAATTAAATTATTTATGGGAAATACTTTTTGATGCAGTAAATGATGAGCAAAAGAAACTTGAATTATGGAGAGATAAGGAGGAGATAGAAAAATGTTTTTAAAAATAAAAGATAATGTCGATATGAAAGAATTAGAAAAATTCGGATTTGCTTATGGAGAATATTGGGATGGAGACGAAGAAAATCCAATTTTATTTAAACATTATACTTTTATGGATAAATATCGTATACAAAGTGTAATGTCAAATAAGTATGATTATTTAGGAATAAAAGAACATAATACTTCTAAAAAACTTGAACGAATAATTAAGATTGCAGAAGAATATGAAAATAAATGTTGTAATGCAATGAAAAAACGTAATGGTAGTATAAAATTAGATTATATGCCATCAATGTCAGTTTATTTGAATGGCTCAGATAGTAGATATTTAGATTATTTTAATGAAGAAGTATGGAGTGAAGACTTGTTATATGACTTAATAAAAGCAGATTTAGTAGAAAAAGTAGGTGATTAGCCTTGCAAGATGTAACACAAGAAGAACAAGCAGAATTACTTGGTAAACAACCAACACCACCACTTTATTATAAATTTGGTGATTATAAATACAATACAAATTCAAAAGAAAGAGTATTGTCAGGAATAGATAGATTAGATGAACTTACAAAAGGCTTTGAAATGGGTTGTATCACTATTTGGACAGGTCTAACTAACTGTTTAGATAAAGATACAGAATATTTTAATGGTGAGAAATGGAAAAAGTTAGATGAATATACAGCTGGAGAAAGAGTTTTACAGTATAACGAAGATGGGACTGCGACATTAGAATACCCAGAAAGATATATAAAACAACCTTGTAGCAAGATGTATAGTTTTCAATCAAAAGCAATCGATATGGTGGCAACAGGAAATCATGATTTAGTGTATGTAACAAGTAAAGGTAATATATGTAAAAAACAAATTAAAGATGTAATAAAAATGCACAATACTTCTAAACATGGATTTACTGGAAAGATAATTACTAGTTTTAAGTATAGTGGAAAAGGTATAGATTTAACAGATGAACAATTAAGGGTTATGGTAATGGTAATTTGTGATGGTTCGTTTAGAAATACAAACACAAAACAATGTTGTGTAAATATAAAAAAGAATAGAAAAATTGAAAGAGCTAGAATGTTATTAGATGATGCGAAGATTGAATATAAAGAAATTGAAAATAACTTAGGTTATAGTAGATTCTATTTTAAAGCTCCAATTCCTATAAAAGAATTTCCAAAAGAGTGGTATCAAGGAACAAATGAACAATTAAAAGTAATTGCAGAAGAATGTATATATTGGGACGGAAGTTTATGCAAAAGTGGATATTCTTATTCAAGTAATAATAAAAATAATGCAGATTTTATACAATTTGCTGTTACAGCAACAGGAAGAAGGGCAAATATTGAACCTTTTGATAGAAGAGGTACTAAAAAAGGAAAGTACATATATACAACGATTGAATATGAAGTAAATTATTCAAAAAGAGCAAATACATTAGTTGGTTTTTTAAATCCTAGAGAAAAGAAACAATTTGAAGAATATACAACAAAAGACGGATATTGTTATTGCTTTACAATGCCTAGTGGAATGTTGGTAGTAAGAAGAAACGGCAAAATTATGATAACAGGAAATTCAGGAAAAACTACAACAATGACAATGATTACAAAACAAACAATAGAACAAGGAGAAAAGGTATTTTACTTTAATGGAGAACAGACAAAAGATGATTTTAAAAATAACCTTTATAAACAGTCAGTTGAAAAAGGACATATACAAGGTAAAAGATATAAGAAGACACAAATTATTGATTGGTTTGTAGAAGATAGTGAAATAGAAAGATTAAACAAGATGTATTCGGATAGTTTATTTGTATATAACAATGAAATGGCAAGAACAATAGATATGATTTTACACGCAATGGAAGAAGTTAGAGTAAAGTATGGTGTTAGGGTTTTTATGTTAGATAATTTTATGCAGATAGATACAAGTTCATCTGATGAATATAGAGAACAAAAAGAAATAATGGAGAAGTTGAGAACATTTGCAGTAAATAAGAATATACATATACATTTAGTTGCACACCCACGAAAAATCGACAAAGTAAATACAAGAATCACGATATATGATGTTATGGGAAGTTCTAACCTAGTAAATAAAGCTTACAATGTAATTTCAATTATTAGAACAGACAATTTAACAGAAGATGATAGCGAATATAAAAGATTAGCAAAATATATGACAAGTGAAGGATATGATATTACACAGGCAAGTTCTGTATTAGAAGTATTAAAGACAAAGGGTGAAAAATGTGGATTAGTTGGGTTAATATATGACCCATTAACTAAAACATATAAGCAATTACCAAGAACAATGACAGAGAAAGAAATACAAGAGCAATGTACAATGTTTAACAATGTTGATACTTGTCCATTTTAGGAGGAAATTATTATGAGTAAAGCAGATAAAATGTTTGAAGAGCTAGGTTATGAAAAAATTGAAACAAACGATGGTTTTAAAAATGAAATTAAATATACAAGAAAGAACAAATATTCAACCGATATTATATTTGATTTAAGACATAATGTAATAGCATTTGGTCGTGAAGAAGGAAATAGACATGCAATTATAATAAATGCATTACAAGCAATAAATGAAAAAGTAAAGGAATTAGGATGGATTTAAATAAATTAAAACAAGAATATAACCACAATTTAACAAGATATTACAACGGCTGTAGATATTGTGAAGAATGTGACATAAATGAAGTTGATAAATGGCTACCAGAATTATTAAAAATACAAAATAGACTAAGTGAGTTACTAGACGAAGTAAAGAAATACGAAAAAGTAGAAAGTAAACAAATATGGGAGGGATTTGAAAATGTTTAAAAAAATAAAAGAAAAACTTTTATATTGGTTTAGGATAAATGCAATAGAATTTTTTGATAGAGAAATGATTTTACTTGAAAAAATAAAAATATCAAATAATTTTAAAAAACATTATCCTAGTAAAAACAAAATGAAGGAAAGATGGAATTATTATAACAGATACAAAGAGATAAAAGTTCCTATAATCATAGACAGAAATAATGTATTAATAGATGGTTATACATCATATTTGATTGCAAAGAAAATAGGTGCTAATGAAGCGTCTGTGAAAAGAGTATGAAACAATTAGAAAAAGATACAGTTTGCTATTATTGCTATGGTTGTAATAAATTGCTTTTAGAGAACTTTAATGGAGTAAAACATTGTAACGGATTTGTACCAGCATATAGCGATTGGCAAGAAAGATATTATAAAGCATTAAAGGAGGGAAAGAAATGACAGCAAAAGATTTTGCATTGGAAAAAGCAAAAGAAATACTTCAAATATGTGGAGATTTACATTATATAGAAAATAAAGAATTAAGAATAAAAGGAATAATGCAAATTGAAAAATTATCAAACGGAATACTAGAGCATTTAGAATATTTAGATGTGATAGAAAATAAGGAGGAGTAACAATGCAATGTAAATGGATAAAAGTAGAAGGTAATACTACAAAATATTTTAGATGTAGTCTAAAAGATAAAGCAATAGATGAATATGAATGTAGAAATTGCCCTATGTTTATAAGAGATAATAATGCAGATGATATAGTAAATCAATTGTTTGGTATGTTTGGAAAAAAATAAGTATTTAAGAAAGGATTAGGTGAAAAAAATGAGTCATTATACAGTAGCTGTTATTACAGATGATATAAATAAATTAAAAAGTATGTTAGCACCTTATGATGAGGGTTTAGAAGTAAAACCTTATATATATAAAACAAAAGAGGATATAATAAAAGATTATAAGGAAAGAAAGGAAGAAGCATTAAAAAGGAAAGCAGAAGGAAAAGAATTAGATAAATATGATTTGAAATATATTAAAGCTAATTCAGATGAAGAATTTTATAAACTTGGAATATATGATGATGAACAATATGATGAGGATGGAAATGAATTAAGTACATATAATCCAGATTCAAGATGGGATTGGTATGAAATAGGTGGAAGATGGCACAATATTCTTCTTACTAAGAAAAATAATAATGATGTTATTGAAGGTAATCCTTCTTGGGGTAACTTAGAAAGCAATAGTAAAGAAGCACCAGAAGGATACAAATGGGTAGATGGTGCAAGAATAAAAGATATTGATTTTCAAAGAGCAATAGAATTTAAGAATACATATAACAAAGCAATTAGATTTTGGGAAATTTACGTTGAAGGTCAAGAACCAAAAACGGAAGAAGAAAAAGAAGATATTAAGTGGACTAGGTATGAAAAAGAATATTATACAGAAAGATATGAGACCAAAGAAAATTATGCTAAAATTCAAAGCACATTTACTTGTTGGGCTTTATTAGATGAAACAGGCTGGCATGAAAAAGGAAAAATGGGCTGGTGGGCTGTAGCAGACGATACAAAGGATAGCGAATTAGCCTTTATTGAAAAATTTACAGAAACTATAAATAAACCAGAAAATCAAGATAAATATTTAATAATAGTAGATTGTCATATATAGGAGGAATAATTAGGAATTTTACAATAAATGTAGTACCTCGTACAAAAAAGAATAGCTCACAAATAATAATGTGCAAAGGTAGACCTATGTTAATACCTAGCAAACAATATAGAGAATTTGAAAAAGAGTGTTTGTTATTAATACCAAGCAAATATAGAAAAAAAATAGATTATCCATTAAATATTAAAGCAATATTTTATAGAGATAGTAAAAGAAAAGTAGATTTAACCAATTTGTTAGAAGCATTAGATGATATGTTGGTTAAGGCAAAAGTAATAGCTGATGATAATAGAGATGTAGTCGCTAGTCATAATGGTAGCTTGGTATTATATGACAAACAAAAACCTCGCATAGAGATAGAAATAACAAAAGTAGAAAATTATGAAAGGTGGAAAGAGTAATGAAAGTTAGTGAATTGATAGGTAAATTAAATAAATTTGATTTAGATAAGGAAGTATTGATTTTATTAAATGATGATAACCCTCTTGAAAGTGGTTCTGCAATAGGAGAAGTATTTGAAATAACAGGAACAGAAATGCAAGATGGAGTGTTTTTAAAGGAGGGATAAACAAATGAAAATTGCAAGATTAAGAAATTTAGAAAAAGTTGTTGAAGGAATATTAAGAAAATCAGAATTAGCAAGAGAAGATGATTGTTATTTAATTTTAGAAGTAATTAGGGAATTATATCCTTTTGAAGTAGGAAAAACATTTGCACAAGTAATGTTTAGTGCAAAAAGCAAAGGAATAAGTTTTGAGAGTATAACAAGAGCGAGAAGACAAGTACAAAAAAAATATCCTGAATTAAAGAATAATAAAGTAGCGGAAATTAGAGACAAGGAACAAGAAGAATATATAGAATATGCAAAGGAGGAATAATTATGTGGGATTTTGTATGCGATTATATATTGCCAGTTCTTTTAGTGATATTGATAATACTTGGTATATTAACTATAGGAACAGCATTATATTTTGGAATAAATAAAGAGAAATATACAACACAGACAATTACAATGCAAACAGAAGATGATATTTGTAATTGTATAAGAAACGACGCAAAGGAGGAATAAAAGTGGATTTAGGTGATGATGAATTAAAAGCAACTAGAATACTAAATGGAGTAGATAAAACAGAGAATAGGTGTAAATATTGTGGAAATATAATAGAGCAACCTAAAAGAGGAAGAAAAAGAGATTATTGCAGAAAACCAGAGTGTATTAGAAAAATGAAAAATGAAGCTAATAGAAGATGGTATGCAAAGAAAATGAAAATTCTCGAAGGTACTAAAAATAGAATAATAGAACAAAAAGAAGAAAAGAAAATAATATATTCTAGTACCGATAGAGCGATACATAGTGCTGAGACAGAAGATTTTACTGATGTAATAGAATTAGCAAGAAAATTAGGAGCAATTAGATTTGAAATAGTAGAAGCAATAAGAAAACTTAATCCAGAACAGAGTAAGAAAGATAAAACAGACCAAATATTTCTACATGATATAGAAAATGAAATGAAAAAAGATGTTGTGTATGAAGATGATATGTTAAAGATTATAAGAAAGTATATTGAGAATAGACCAGATAGAAGAATTATTAAGGATAAACAAGAAATGTTAAGGCATTTAATTCAAGGGTTAATATCAAATCCAAACCAATATGTAGTTGAATACATAAAAAATAGAGATAAAAGACAATATAATCCAAATAAGGAGGGATTAGTACGGACAAGCAAAAAAATAAAAAAGAAGAAAAAATAGCAAGACAAAAAGAAACATTAGATTCTAAAAAAATGGAACGAAAAGAACAGCAAGAAAAACTAACAAAAGTAAAAACAGAATTGGTAAAAAAGGAATATCAAGATAAGCTAAAAGAAATTATGGAACAGAAAATGTTTGATTTAGCATATAAATTAAAACACGTTGAAGAAGGAGAAAATCTATCAATAATAGAATTAAAATCATTATTAAGTCAAAAAAATACAATAGGAGTTTCTCCAAAATATAGTACAACAGAACTTGCAATATTGTTCGAATACTATAAAAAGTTTATACAAGAAATAAATAAGAAAACATCATATATCCCAACAAAAGAAGATTTTTGTAGTTTTGCTGGAGTAAGTACAGTTACATATAACAATTGGAAACAAAGTGATGACTTTGAACGCAGAGAAATAATGCAAAAAATAGATGATTATTTAGTAGATATACATTTATCAATGGCACAAAGAGGAGATATAAGAGAAATTTCAACAATATTTAGGGCAAAATCAGAATTTGGAATGGTAGAAGCACAAGCACCTCAGGTTATAAAACACGAAATGGAAAGTGATATGAAACAAATTTTAGCAAATATAGATGCTATAAATTCAGGCAAAAGCCTTAAAGCAATAGAAAGTGTCAAGGGAGAAGATGGAGTTTATAGACCGAAGGAGGATTAAGTATGAACCCTTTATTTGATGCAATATTTAATGCAGAAGATTGGATAGAAGAAAGTATAAAAGTGGGTGAACTTGGTATTGAGATATTAGAGGATACTAAGAATGTATTTATTAAAAATCAAGAGAAAATAGCGACTTTATATATGAAATTAAAGACAGAAAATACAAAACAAATACTAAACAAGCAAATGAATGAGGCATATTTACAATTACTTGATATAGATAAAGAAATAGAAAATGCTAAGAAAAATCTAAAATATTGTAAAGACATGAAAGATAAATTGTTGTAGGAGGCACAAATGAAATTGATAGAGTGTATTCCAATAGGAAAACAAAATAAAGAAACAAGAGAAGAGTTGGTGAATAAAGCTAATTTAACACCAAGACAATTTAGAAAAGAATTAGCTAGATTAAGGAACAAATACATAATAATCAACGACAATGGCTATTATTTACCAGTAAATAAAGAAGAATACGAAGAATTTATAGAAAAGCAAAATGAAAGATACTGTGAAATAAAGAAAACAATAGATTTGGCTTATAAGGAGATGAAAAATATAAACAATGTTTAATTTAAGATTAGGAAATTGTCTAGAAATAATGCAAGAAATTCCAGACAAAAGTATAGATATGATTTTAAGTGATTTACCTTATTCTAATAAGTCGAGAAAGACAACATGGAATGAATGGGATAAGTCTATAGATTTAGATTGTTTATGGAAAAACTATAATAGAATTATCAAAGATAATGGAGTAGTTTTATTGTTTGGACAAGATATATTTAGTGCAGAACTAATAATGTCAAATAAAAATAACTACAAATATAAATGGATATGGCAAAAAGAAATGGGAACAGGATTTTTAAATGCTAAACGTATGCCATTGAGAGATACAGAAGAAATTTTAGTATTTTATAAGAAGCAACCAACATATAATCCACAAATGAGGGAAGGCAAACCTTATATTACAACTAAAGGAAGTAAAAGTGGTAATTATTGCAGTACTGATAAGATAGTAACGACAATAAATGATGGTAAAAGGTATCCATTAACGACATTGAGATTTAATAGAGAAACAGGATTACACCCAACTCAAAAGCCAGTAGCTTTACTAGAATATTTAATAAAAACATACACAAATGAAGGAGAATTAATTTTAGATAATTGTATGCGGTAGTGGTTCAACAGGAATAGCTTGTATAAATACAAATAGAAATTTTATAGGAATTGAGTTAAATGAAGAATATTACAACATAGCAAAAAAAAGGATAGATTTAGCATATAGCAAAATGGAGGGATTAGATGAGTAAAGAAGAAATAGAAGAATTTTTAGAAAACTATATGAGATATTATAATAAATAATTGAGCATACTACATTAGAGGTGTAGTATGAACGAAAAAGAGATAATAGAAAAATGGAAACAAGGATTAAGTAAAGACCAATTAGCAAAGATATATAAAAGGCAATATAATATGCAGATAAGAAATATCAGAGCAGAGTTAAGGCATAGACATAGTGGAAGATTTATAACAAATTATGAGGCATTAAGATATGTTGAACAAGTAATATATAGATATTTGAAAAGAATCGAAAAATACTAAAAATTAGAACGGAAAAATTTGGAACGGCAAAAAATTTTTGGAACGGATAAATTTGTGTGTAAAATTCTCCAGACAAAACAAATTTTGACATATTTTATAATAATTTGAAAAATACTTGTAATTATTGAAATATCAATCAAAAACAACGCACCAAAAACAATTTTTAGACATTTAAAATGTTTAAATAATAAAATTATATTACTAGATATAAAAATGACTTAAAATTGATTGTAGAGCCTTTAAAAAGAAATAATAAAAAAAAAGACTATTTTATATTATAAGCAATAAAAAAAAGAAGCTTATTATAGGCTTCTTTTATCTTCCTTTTGCTAAATCTGACACAAATTTGAATATTAAGTATATACCACCAAATGATATAATACAAATCCATTTTAAAATACTACTAATTATATTAAAAGCTGTTATCCATTTTTGATCTTTTTTCTCTTGTTTTTGTTCTTTTATTTGCTGTTGTTGTAATTGGTGGGCAAGTATAGTATTTTTTGCTTTTTGGTCATTTTCATATACTTTTTTAACTTTGTTTAGTATTTTTTCATAATTATTATCAATGTAATTTCTTTCAATTTCGTTTTCTCCAACGTTTTGAATTATTTCGTCTCTTGTTATTTTCAATGATAAATTTATCAATCCTTTTTCTAGTCCTTCATTTTCAAAACAATTATAAAAACAATTTTTCAAGTCGTTTTCGACTGCAATCTTTAGGTCTTTTTCATATTGCTTTTCATTTTCTTTTTCTTCTTTTGCTTGTTCTAGTTTCTTTTGTAATCTTTCAACCTCTTTTTGATTATCTGCAATAGTTTTATTTATTTTTTCAATTTCCATTGTAAAAACTCCCATTTTTTTTATTACCTCCATTTTATAATATTTTTTATAATTGTTCAACAATTTTTAAAAATTCTGGGCTTAACTGTGCAACATCTTTTTCTATGATGTCATTTTTTAATTTTTTATATAAGTAATTTATTTCTCTTTCGTTTAGATTTTCGACAAAGTCTTTTATTTTTTTATACCTTAAATTTTGTTTATACATTTTCAAAACCTCCTATAAAATACCTAATAAGAATTTGTCTTTTTCTCTATTATAAAAATATTTACTTAAATTTTGTAAAAGAATTTTTCCAGATTCTAATTGTTTAAAAATATCTTGTACTTGTTCATCATTTTTAAAGTTTGTCAATTCTAGTCTAAAAGTATGATTTGCTTGTATTAAATTATCTTTACTTGAATTTTTTGCTATTGGATAAGTTCCAATAGATAAAGTTTTTATGAAATTATAGTCTTTTTTCCAATTTTCAATTTGTATTTTTGTACCATCTGGCATTTGTGATTTTTTAAATATTTCCATTTTTTATCCCTCCTTAAATTCTTACAACATTTCTAAAATATAAAATTCTGAGTTTTTAAAATTTCCATTTGTATATTTTTTTATTGCTTCTTTTGCTTCATCTAAAGTATTACACTTCTCAAAGGTATATTCTCCCGATTTTACATAGTATTTTAAAGGTGGTAGATTTTGTTTGTAAAATCTTTTTATTTCTATATTATCCATTTTTTATACCTCCTTTTTATCTATTTACCCAATAACCTGAGCAATGAATATTTTTATTATATCTTTTATAGTATCTTTTAAGTCTTTCTATGTATTCATCAATTAAAATATCAATTATTGATTTTATAAGTATTTTTTCATCTGCTGTTAAGTCTCTGATATATGTCAAATTGCTTATTTTATCTGCCTTATAACTACAAGCAACAGTTACTAAATTGTTGTTGGCTCCATTGTATGGATTGTATAAATAAGCGTTTTCTATGTCTTCATTATATCTTGTATATTTTGAACCGTTTAACATCATATTTTCTTTTATAAATAATTCCTCGGTCTTTTCTGGTATAGGTTGTTTATCATCAAACCATAAAGTTTTGTCAATGCTTGGTTTACTAATATTTAATATTACATACAAATTATCGTTTGTTTGAAATATAATGTAATCATTTATAAGTTCTTGAAAGTGTCTAGGGTCTTTTTGTTCAAGCTTTAAAACATAATCATTATAAAATGTTTTATTTAATATATTTTTCTTTTCTTCTAAATTTTCAATTTTAATCATTTTTACCACCTCTTAAACCTTTCTGTTTTTAATCATTTTTTAAAGTTATATATTTTAAAATATCATTATTTAACATGCAAAACCTTTGAATGTCTGCAATGTCTTGCGTTGTAGCTTTTAAGTATATATCTATACAATATCCTTTTGTATTTTTTCCCACAGGGTAGGTAAGTTGTTTTTTCCCTATTTCTTTTATTTCTTCAACTTCATAGTTAGTGAAATAATCTTTTATTCTTTGTAGAGCTTTCTTATAGCCTGTTTCTTTGAAATTTCCTTTTAAAATTATTATTGTTTCGTATTTATTTTTATTTTTCATTTTTATTCCTTCTTTTATATATTAGGGAGGGAGAAACCCTCCCAATCTTGGCTTATGATAGTTGTTTATCGATTAAGTTATAAGTAAGCCATTTGTACAAGTTAAAATGGAACACTCTGTAGCTTATTAGTTGAACTATTAGAAATATTCCAAATCCTACAAGTGCATAAAATGTAAGTAAGCCTAAGTCAAATAATAGTATGAATAAATTCTCCATTTTTTTCTCCTTTCCAGAGTTCAAAAAATTGTATTTGACTTTTTCAAACTTTTAGGCTATAATACAAAATAAGCGAATTTATAAAATGAATTGGTCGTGCTTTTTATTTTATATTTGCTTTGAGTTTGAGTTGTTCCAGCAACTTGAACTCTTTTTTTATTAGTTAAGTATTATTCTTAACTTGATTATATTATACTACATTGTAGCTACAATGTCAAGTATTTTTATAAAAATTTTTTAATTTTTTTTGATATATTTTTCTATTGCTTCTCTTGCTAAATCTGAATATTTTTTATTATTCTTTTTTAGCTTTTCATCTAGTATTTTTGACATATACAGCGGTACTCTTACTCTATAGGTCTTGCTTGCTGGTTCTCTTTTTTCTTCCATTTTTTACACCTCCAAAATAACATATTTATTTTATATATTTATTATAACATTGTAGCTACAAAAAGTCAATGCTTTTTATATAAAATATAACTTTTTTCTTATGTAGATGGCATAGCAGAGCAATCTTTGATTGCGAACACCTGCAAGGGTGCTTGTATATAAGCCTTGTATATAAGTAGAGAAGAGAAGCAATATCCATAAATGATTATATATAGTATTTGTATATTGCGTATATACAATAATAGTGTTTATATTATTGTATTTGTATATAATAGTATTATTGTATATGTATATGCGTATAATAATTACCCTCTTGTAATTTTATTTATATAATAAAAAAATCTTATTGCATTATTTATTGCATTAATTTTTTATCATAAAGCCTTATAATGCTTAATATGACTGCATTGT
>CANQNA010000031.1 GCA_947625005.1 uncultured Bacilli bacterium | reverse complement strand
TTTTGTAATATAATATAAATAGGTGGATCATTATGAGGTTAGGAAATAAAGGATTTGGTTTAAAAGAAGAAATTATTTGTATGATTTGTTTATTTACTTTCTTACTTATTGCAGGATATTATCTTAATGTTTTAGTAAAGGTTTTCTTTTAGTGAAAAGTATTTATTTAGTTTGGGGTTTTGTGATTATTTTATTATTAGTTACGGTTTCTTTTATGGGGACTAAAATAATTAATAAAAATAAAGAATATCAACAAATTGAAGATAATATGGAAGAAGTTGTAGGAAAATATTTGGGTCAAAATTTAAATGAATATCCTACTAATGGTTCTAAAAAATTTAATATATCATACATTATTAATAATGGTTATGAGATTAATTTAAATGTTAATGAAGATAAATGTAATGGATATGTAATAGTTACTAAAGAAAATGTGGGATTTAATTATAAAGCTTACATTAAATGTAACAATTATGTTACGAAAGGATATGATGATTAATGCAAAATTAATATTGACATAATTATATTTATTTGCTACACTATTTAAGTGTTTAAATTTAAATTCTATTTATATAGAATTTATTTTTAGAGAAAACTTGATACACCAGGATGTGTGTTCATAGAAAGGAAGATTTTATGCCTACAATTAATCAATTAATTAAACAAAACAGAAAAGACAAAACAAAGAAGAAAAAGAGTCCAGTTTTAAATGTTGGGTTTAACAGTATGGAAAGAAAAACAACTAATACAAATCATCCTCAAATGAGAGGTGTTTGTACTCGTGTTGGTACTAAGACTCCAAAAAAACCAAACTCAGCTTTAAGAAAGTATGCTCGTGTAAGATTATCTAATGGAAGAGAAGTTGATACTTATATTCCAGGTGAAGGACATAACTTACAAGAACATAGTGTTGTACTTATACGTGGGGGACGTGTAAAGGATTTAATCGGTGTACGTTATCATGTAATTCGTGGAACACTAGATACTCAAGGTGTTAATGATAGAAAACAAGGTAGAAGTAAATATGGTACTAAAAAACCTAAAAAATAAAAATTAAAGAAGGAGGATATATATGCGTAAAAATCGTGCAAAAAAACGTGATGTATTACCTGATGCTGTCTATAATTCTAAGGTTGTTACTAAAGTAATTAATCAAATTATGTTAGACGGTAAAAAAGGTACTGCAGAAAAGATTTTTTATAGTGCGTTCGACATGATAAAAGAAAAAACTAATAGGGATCCTATGGAAGTTTTTAATGAAGCAATGGACAATATTAGACCTGCTTTAGAAGTTAAATCACGTCGTGTAGGGGGATCTAACTATCAAGTTCCAATTGAAGTAAGTGACACTAGAGGTCAAACTTTAGCAGTTAGATGGTTAGTAAATTATGCAAAAATTGGAAGTGGAAAAACAATGGCTGAAAAATTAGCCAATGAAATAATGAATGCTGCAAATGGTACAGGTGGAGCTGTTAAGAAAAGAGAAGATACTCATAAGATGGCTGAAGCTAATAAAGCATTTGCACATTATAGATGGTAAGGTGAATGTATGAAAAGAGATGTTTCATTAGATAAATTAAGAAATATTGGTATAATGGCACATATAGATGCTGGTAAAACTACATTTACTGAACGTGTATTATTCCATACAGGAATTACTCATAAGATTGGGGAAACTCATGATGGTGAGTCTCAAATGGACTGGATGGAACAAGAGAAAGAAAGAGGTATTACAATTACTAGTGCAGCAACTACTGCACATTGGAAAGGTTATCGTTTAAATATAATAGATACACCAGGTCACGTAGACTTTACAGTAGAAGTACAAAGAAGTTTAAGAGTACTTGATGGTTCAATTTGTTTACTAGATGGTAATGCTGGAGTAGAACCTCAAAGTGAAACTGTTTGGAGACAAGCAAGTGAATATAAGGTTCCTAGAATTATTTTTGTTAATAAAATGGATAAATTAGGAGCTGATTTTCAATATTCATTAGATACTATTGGAAGTAGATTAGGTGTTAATTATGCTCCTATTCAATGGCCAATTGGTGCAGAAAATGATTTTAATGGAATTATTGATATTTTAGCAGAAAAAGCTTATGAATTTGATCATGGAGAACATGAAGATTATAAAGAAATTGAAATTCCTGCTGATTTAAAGGATTTAGTTGCTACAAAGAGAGTAGAATTAATTGAAAAAGCTGCAGAATTTGATGATGAATTAATGGAAACATATTTAGAGGGTGGAGAAGTAACTATTGATATGGTTAAGAAAGCTATCCGTAAAGGGGTACTTGCTGCTGAATTCTTCCCTGTATTATGTGGTAGTGCATTATCTAATATGGGTGTTAAGTTAGCGCTTGATGCTGTAATTGATTATATGCCTAGTCCATTAGATGTAGAAGCTATAGAATGTACTGACCCTAAAGGAGATATTGTTTTAAGACATCCTAGTGATGATGAACCATTTATGGCAATGGCATTTAAAATAATGACTGACCCATTTGTAGGAAGACTTGCTTTCTTTAGAGTTTATTCAGGACATTTAAGTAGTGGTTCTTATGTTTTAAATAGTACTAAGAATGAAAAAGAAAGAATTGGACGTATTTTACAAATGCATGCAAACCAAAGAAAAGAAATAACAGATGTTTTCTGTGGTGAAATTGCTGCAGCTGTAGGTTTAAAAAATACAACAACTGCTGATACATTATGTGATGAAAAACATCCAGTTATTATGAATGGAATGGAATTTCCTGATCCAGTTATTGAACTTGCTATTGAACCTAAGAGTAAGGGAGATCAAGATAAACTTGCTTTATCTTTACAAAAGCTTGCAGAAGAGGATCCAACATTTAAATTTAAGACTGATCACGAAACAGGTCAAACTGTTATTAGTGGTATGGGAGAGTTACACTTAGATGTTATTGTTGATAGATTAAAAAGAGAATTTGGCGTAGAAGCTAATGTTGGTAAACCTCAAGTTGCTTACCGTGAAACAATTACTCAAGCAGGTGAATGTGAAGGTAAGTATATTAAACAATCTGGTGGACGTGGACAATATGGACATGTTTGGGTTAAGTTTGAACCAAATCCAGATAAAGGTTATGAATTTGTTGACGAGATTGTTGGTGGAGTTGTTCCTCGTGAATATATTCCAGTAACTGATAAAGGTTTACAAGAAGCAATGGCTGGCGGTATTTTAGCAGGATATCCAATGGTTGATATAAAAGCAACATTATTTGATGGATCATATCATGATGTTGACTCATCAGAAATGGCCTTCAAAATTGCTGCTAGTATGGCTTTGAAAGAAGCTAAAAATAAATGTAAACCAATTTTACTAGAACCTATTATGAAAGTTGATGTAGTTACTCCTGAAGAGTATATGGGTAATGTAATGGGTGATTTAACTAGTAGACGTGGTAAACCAATGGGACAAGAGAATAGAGGAAATGCACTTTTAATAACTGTACATATGCCTTTATCAGAAATGTTTGGACTTGCTACAAGCCTTAGAAGTAATTCTCAAGGTAGAGCAACATTTACTCCAACATTCGACCATTATGAAGAAGTACCTAAAAATATTGCTGATGAAATAATTAAGAAAAATAGTGCTAATTAATTATAAAAAAATGATGAAAATAAACCACATGTTAATATCGGTCATATTGAATGTGTAAATACAGTCAATCGAAATTAAATGAGGTTATAGTTAGATTATTGGCCGTTTATCACTAAAACTGAATTAAGTGGTAAAAATTATTTTTCAAAGATGCTTTCAAGAAAAAGGAATCTCTTTGAAAAAGACACAAAAAAATAAAACAAACCATTAAAAATACTTGAAATAATATGAAGAATTAGATAAAATATAAATGTTAAGTAAAAAAGAAAGGAAGAATATTATGGCAAGACAAAAATATGATAGAAGTAAACCACATGTTAATATTGGTACTATTGGACACGTTGACCATGGTAAAACAACTTTAACTGCTGCTATCACAAAATTATTTGGAGAATTTGTTGCTTATGAAAATATCGATAAAGCTCCAGAAGAAAGAGAAAGAGGAATTACAATCAACACTGCGCATGTTGAATATGAAACAGAAACAAGACATTATGCTCATGTTGATTGTCCAGGACATGCCGATTATGTTAAAAACATGATTACAGGTGCTGCTCAAATGGATGGTGCTATCCTAGTTGTTAGTGCTGCAGATGGTCCTATGCCTCAAACTAGAGAACATATCTTATTATCAAGACAAGTTGGTGTTCCTAAAATTGTTGTTTATATGAACAAAACTGATCAAGTTGATGATCCAGAATTACTTGAATTAGTAGAAATGGAAATTAGAGAATTATTAGGAGAATATGATTTTGATTCAGATTGTCCTATAATTAAAGGATCTGCTTTAAAAGCTCTTGAAGGAGATGCTGAAGCTGAACAATCTATTAGAGATTTGATGGCTGCTGTTGATACTTATATTGACACACCTCAAAGAGATACTGATAAACCATTCTTAATGAGTATTGAAGATGTTTTCACTATTTCAGGACGTGGTACTGTTGTTACAGGACGTGTTGAACGTGGACAATTAAATTTAAATGACGAAGTTGAAATCGTTGGTTTAAGAGATACTCAAAAGACTGTTGTTACAGGAATTGAAATGTTCAGAAAATCACTTGATTATGCTGAAGCAGGAGATAATGCTGGTGTATTATTACGTGGTATTTCTCGTGATGAAGTTGAAAGAGGACAAGTATTAGCTAAACCTGGAAGTGTTACTCCACATAAAAAATTCAAAGCTAGTGTTTATGTACTAAGCAAAGAAGAAGGTGGAAGACATACTCCATTCTTCTCAAATTACAGACCACAATTCTATTTCAGAACTACTGACGTTACAGGAGTTATTGAATTACCTGCTGGTGTAGAAATGGTTATGCCTGGAGATAATGTAGATATGACTGTTGAATTAATTAGTTCAGTTGCTCTTGAAAATGGTACTAAATTCTCTATCCGTGAAGGTGGTAGAACTGTTGGTGCCGGAGTTGTATCTGAAATTATTGAATAATATTTGACATTAAACTCACAATATTTGTGAGTTTTTTATTTACTTAAAATTCAAAAGCAAGTATTATTATAATAGGTGGAAATATGTTATCACTTATAAAGAAAAAAGATGTTTTAGATGTTATAAAAAATAAAGATAAAGTAATGCGCTTTGTTGTTTTTTTAGTATGCACTTTTTGTTTGGCTCTATTATATAATGTTTTTTTTGTTCGTTATAATTTAGTTATAGGAGGTATAAGTGGTATAGCAATATTGGTAAAAAATATATTTGGTATTAGTACCACTGTTTTTAATAATGTTTGTACGTTTATTCTTTTAACAATTAGCTTTTTAGTTATTGGAAAAAAAGAGACTATGAACAATATATTAGGTGCTGTAGTTTATCCTATTATGATAACTATTACTGCACCTATTAGTAAATATATAGTTATTAATATTGAAAGTTATTTATTTATGGTATTAGTTGTTAGTGTTATATATGGAGTTCTTTATGGGATTTTATATAAAGTTGGTTATAATACTGGAGGTACAGATATCATTGCAAGAATAATTATGCATTTTAAAAAATTACCAATGGGATCTATGTCTATATATATTAATATTGGTATAGTATTATTAGGAATATTTAATTTAGGTGTTACTAAAGTTATTTATGGTTTGCTTTGTATGTTTTTAGGAAATTATATTACAGATTTTATTTTATTAGGAAATAAGGATTCTAAAATGTGTTTTATTAAAACTGAGGAATATAAACAATTAGAAAAAGTTTTGGAAGATCGTTATGAAGTAGGATATACTGTTTTAAAAAGCAGAGGTGGAGTAGATAATCAAAAAAAGACAACTTTATTTTGTATTATGCCTTCAGAATATTATTATGATTTTTGTCAATATTTAAAGTGGATTGATAAAACTTCTTTTCTTTTTTCTGTAAACTGTTATGAAGTTAGTGGGGGTTATCGAAAAACTATACTTCCGTTTTAAATAAAAAATTGTTTGGAGGATTATGAGAAAACTTTTTATAACTTAAGTAAAGTATTATATAGAAAATAAAGGAAGCAAGATAAACTATAAAGGAATAGTTATTCCCACCTATTTTTGCTCCTACAAGATAAGCAAGTGCGGAAGAAAAATAAAAGATGGAAATATCTAAAATTAAAATATTTTTTTTAAGTAAATGTTTAATAACATAATAAAAAGTAATTAAAATGATAGAAAAAGTAATGACTTTTATAGAAGTGTTTACTATATTGTTTAAATTTTGGGTAAGAAATAATTCAAAAACACCATAAATTACAATAGGAGTAATACCTAATTTTAAATGTTCCCAAGTTGATTCATTAGTTGCAAAAAGAAATCCTATTATTTTATTTTTATGAGAAAAATCATAAAGGAAGTGACCTATAGTTCCAATAATACAGGTAAAAATTAGTCCATATATTTCTAACATAAAATTCTCCTTTAACTTTATTGAGATAGTTTTTTATGTTATAATTTTATTATTGAGAGGATGGTTTTATGAATGAATCTTACGAAGTTTTAAATGTTAATAATAGTAAAAAAGCGAGTATAATTGAAGCTTATGGAGAAGAATTAACTTTAAGAGATTATATTACTAATCCTGCAATTGGTCGTGATAAAGAAATTAATGAAATGATTTTAACTTTGTTGACTGCAGATAAAGGGGCATTATTGATTGGTAAACCAGGTATTGGTAAAACAGCTTTAGTAGAAGGTTTAGCTTATCGTATTCAAAATGATGCAGTACCTAATGTTTTGAAGGGTTGGCGTATTGTTAAAATTAATATAACAAGTTTACTTGGTTCTTCTACAGAAAATGGAAATACGGATAGTAAACTAGAACTTTTAATAAGAGAATTAAAACAATTGGAAAAAGTTATTTTATTTATTGATGAAGTTCATTTATTGGTAAATAAAGAAGCTGGAGTTAATAATATTGATTTTGCTAATATGTTAAAACCGGCTTTGGATAGAGGGTCTATAAAGATGATTGGGGCAACAACTACTGAAGAGTATGAAGCTTATATTTTAAGGGATAAAGCCTTTTTACGTCGTTTTATTAGAATTGATGTTGAAGAAAGCGATGCAGAAACGGTAGTAAAAATATTAATGGGGACATATCCTAAATTTGAGAAAAAAATGGGTGTTAAATTAGCCTATACTGATTTTCAAAAAGAGAAAATATTTAGATTTATTGTTGATATGACCAGTGAATATAAAAGAGTATATGAAATAGGTAATAGATATCCTGATATATCTTTAACTGTTGTAGCAAGTGCCTTTAGTTATGCTTTATTTGAAAATTCTAGTGAAGTTAGAATTAAACATTTTTATAAAGCAATAGTGAATACTAAAAATATTTATCCTGATGCTTTAGTAAAAGAAATAGAAAAATTTAAAGTTCAATTTAAAGATATGTTAGAAAAAGAAAATGTTGATTTAGAAGAGACAAATTAAAATGATTTTGTCTTTTTTAGTTGGATTTAAATTCTAAGTTTTTTCCTTGATAAGTATTTCTTTTTACCATTTCTTTATCGATGTCATTTAGAACACAAAATTTTTTTAATAACCAAGTTGGAGCAATTAAATCTTCTTTTTTAGGATCACCAGTAATTCTATGAATAACTATTTTAGGATCTAGCTCTTCTAGTTGATTAATAACTATATCAATATATTCTTCTTTTGTTAAAATAGGGAAATGTTCTTTTTCATAAATTTGTTCTAAAGGAGTATTTTTTAAAATATGGAGCATATGAATTTTTATTCCATCTATATTTAGTTTATTTAAGTATTTCACAGTTTCTAGCATCATTTCTTTAGTTTCATAAGGTAATCCATTAATTATATGAACAACTACTTTAATATTATTTGCTTGTAATTTTTTTACGCATTCTGTGAAATTTTCTAAAGTATGTCCTCTATTAATATAATTTAAAGTTTTTTCATGAATAGATTGGAGACCTAGTTCAATAGTTAAATCAGTTCTTTTATTTAAATCACATAAATATTTTAAACAATCTTCATTAATAGCATCACTACGTGTAGCAATATTTAAACCAACAACATTTTTTTCTTTTAAAATTGGTTCATAAACTTCTTTTAATTTATCAATAGGAGCATAGGTATTAGTATTTGCTTGAAAATAACCAATATATTTCGCATTTGGCCATTTTTTATGCATCATTTTTTTAACTAGTTTAAATTGTGTTAAAATATCATCTGTTTTTAAACCGGCAAAATCTCCACTTCCTTCCTTAGAACAGAAAATACAACCAGTTCCATTTATTTTATTAGGACAAGAAAAGCCAGCATTTAAACTAACTTTAAATACTTTAGAATTATATTTTGTTTTATAATAATAATTTAAGGTATGGTATCTTTTATTATCTAAAGTATACTTAAACATAACTTTCCTCCAATTGGTTTTATTTTATCATAATTATGGTATAATTATAAAGAGGTGTTATTAATGAAAATAGTTAGAAATACTATAATTACTTTAATTATTGGACTTATTATTTATTATTTTGCTTTACCAGCGATTAATTTACAAAATATGGGATTTTGGTTATATTTATCAGTTCTTTTGGTTATTTTTAGTTTTCTTAATTTATTTGATTTTAGTCAAATTAAATTTATTAGAAATGTTCCTAGAAAAATTATGGGGAAAGGTGCTTATTTTTTAACAATACCTTTAATTTTTCTATTAATTATTTTAGTAAATTTTATATGTTCTCCTTTATTTAATGCGGAAGCTTATCATAATAGAATTAAAATAGACGAAAGTGGAGTTTTTTTAGAAGATTTTGATGAGGTTGATTTTAATCATTTACCATTATTGGATAGGGATAGTAGTGAAGTATTAGGTGATAGAGTAATGGGTCAAATGAGTGATTTGGTTAGTCAATTTTCAGTTTCTGATATGTATACTCAAATTAACTATAATGAATCTATTATTCGAGTAACTCCATTAGAATATGCTAATGTTATTAAATGGTTTACTAATAGAGATGAAGGAATAAAAGGCTATATAACTGTTAATAGTGTTAATGGAGAGACTGAGTTAGTTAGATTAGATAAGGGAATGAAATATGTTCCAAGCGCTCATTTTAATGAAAATTTATATAGAAAATTACGTTTTAAATATTTAACTACTAATTTTGGAGATATTTCTTTTGAAATAGATAATGATGGAAAACCTTATTGGATTGTCCCAACTATAAGTTATACAGGTGTTGAATTAAGGGCAAAAGTAACAGGTGTTATTATAATGGATCCAGTAACAGGAAATTCTAAGAAGTATAAAATTAGTGATGTTCCTACTTGGGTAGATGTAGCATATTCTGCTAGTTTAATTATTGAACAAGTTAATGACTGGGGAACTTATAAAGAGGGATTTTGGAACAGTGTATTTAGTCAAAAGAATGTAGTTAATACAACAGAAGGCTATAATTATTTAGCGATGAATGATGATATATATTTATATACAGGTATTACTAGTGTAGTTAGTGATGAATCTAATTTAGGCTTTATTTTAACTAATATGCGAACAGGAGAGACTAAATATTATTCAGTTCCTGGTGCAGAAGAATATAGTGCAATGAATAGTGCAGAAGGTCAAGTTCAAGATATGGGATATGAATCTACTTTTCCTCTTTTAATAAATTTAAATTCTAAACCTACTTATTTAGTAAGTTTAAAAGATTCATCAGGACTTGTTAAAATGTATGGCTTTGTTGATGTTACAGATTATCAAAAAGTTGTAGTTACCGATGCTTCAAAAGGAATAATAACAGCTTCAGAGAATTATAAAAAGAATGTTAAAAATGAGATTAGTGATGATTCTTTAGAAATCAAAACTATTGAAATTAATTTGATAAAAGAAGCAAATATTGGAGGGAATACTTATTATTATATAGAAGATAAAGATTCTCAAAAGTATAAAATATCTATTAGTTTAAGTGATAATTTACCTTTCTTAAAAGTAGGGGATAAATTAAAGATAGGTTATATTAAAGGAAAAGATGTTATAGAAGTAGAAAAAGTTTATGAATCATAAGCTTTTTTGATGGGAGTAAAAATATGGATGACGTTATTATAAAAGATTTAAGTGAAGAGATTAGTTTAAAACAATGGCAAATTAAAGCCGTATTAGATTTGCTTAAAGATGGATCAACCATTCCTTTTATTGCTAGATATCGTAAGGAAGCGACAGGAGCAATGGATGAAAATCAAATAAAGCTTGTTGAAGATAAATATATTTATTATAAAAATTTACTGGAGAGAAAATTGGCTGTAATAAGACTTATTGAAGAAAAAGATATGATGACTGATGATTTGAAAAAAAATATTATGGCTGCAACTAAATTAACAGAAGTTGAGGATTTATATAGACCGTTTAAAGAAAAGAAAAAAACAAAGGCTAGTGAAGCAATTAAATTAGGATTAGAACCTTTAGCCAAAAAAATTATGGCTTTTCCTACAACAGGAAGCTTAGAAAACTTGGCAAGTGGTTATAATGTTTCTCCAGATAAAGCTTTAGAAGGGGCAGGCTTTATTATTAGTGAGTGGATAAGTGATAATGCTTATTATAGAAAATATATTAGAAATAAAATATATTCTACAGGAACAATTGTGACTAAGATTAAAAAGAATGCAATTGATGAAGAAAAAGTATATGAAATGTATTATGATTTTAAAGAAAGTATCAAATATGCAAAAAGTTATAGAGTGCTTGCTATTAATAGGGCCGAAAAAGATGGGGTTATTTCTGTTGCCTTGGATTATGACAAAGAAGATATTAATGCTTTTTTAGAAAAAAAGGTAATTAAAGATTCTAAATCTTTTGTAGTAGATATTGTAAAGCTTGCTATTAAAGATGCTTTAAAACGTTTAATATATCCAAGTGTAGAAAGAGAAGTAAGAAATGAACTAACAGAGCGGGCTTCAAATAAAGCGGTAGATATTTTTAGTATTAATTTAGAAAATTTATTAATGACTAGACCAGTTAAAGGCTATAGAGTTATTGGGTTTGATCCAGCTTTTAGAACAGGTTGTAAATTAGCTTGTTTAGATGAATTTGGGAATGTTTTACATATAGATGTAATTTATCCTCATGAGCCTAAAAATGATAAAGATGGTGCTCGAAAAAAGTTGAAAGAACTTATTGAGCATTATAATATTAATTTAATTGCTATTGGGAATGGAACAGCGTCAAGGGAAAGTGAAGAATTTGTAGCAGATGTTATAAAAGAATATGAAAATGTTAAGTATACAATTGTTAGTGAAGCAGGGGCAAGTGTTTATAGTGCTAGTAAATTAGCCCAAAAAGAGTTTCCTGATTTAGAAGTTCAAGAAAGAAGTGCAATTAGTATTGGAAGAAGAGTACAGGATCCATTATCAGAGTTAGTAAAGATTGAACCTAAAAGTATTGGAGTTGGTGAGTATCAACATGATGTTAATCAAAGAGAACTCAGTGATAAATTAGATTTTACAGTAAAAAAAGTAGTAAATGATGTAGGAGTTAATGTTAATACAGCTAGTGCTAGTATATTGAGCTATGTTTCTGGATTGACTAAAACAGTTATTGAAAAAATTTTGAAGTTTAAAGAAAAGGGAAGTTTTAAAAATAGAGAAGAAATAAAAAAATTAATTAAAAATGATAAAACTTATGAACAGTCTATAGGATTTTTAAGAATTGTAGATGGTGATAATGCTTTTGATAAAACAGGAATTCATCCAGAAAGTTACGAGCATACTAAAAAATTATTAGAATTTTTAAATTTAGATTTAAAAGATATTAATAGTATAGATTTTAAGGATAGGCTTAAAAAAGCTGATTTGAAGGAACTTAGTACAAAAATAGGAATTGATGAATATACTATTAATGATATTGTAAAAGAACTTTTAAATCCAGGGTTGGATCCTAGAGATGAAGTTGATCCTCCAATTTTAAGAAGTGATGTTTTGAAGATTGAGGATTTAAAAGTAGGAATGCAATTAAAAGGGACAGTAAGAAATGTAGCATCATTTGGAGCTTTTGTGGATATTGGATTAAAAAATGATGGGTTATTGCATATTTCAAAAATTAGTAAAGAATTTATCAAGCATCCAACAGATGTATTAGCAGTAGGGGAAGTAATTACTTGTTATGTTGATGAAATATTACTTGATAAGAAAAAAGTGGCTCTTACAATGTTGAAAAATTAGTAGAAATTTATAAAAAAGTATTGCAATATTTATATTATTTGGTATAATTTATATTGCCTACTAATTTTGCAGGTGTAGTTTAATGGTAGAGCTTCAGCCTTCCAAGCTGATAACG
>CANQNA010000030.1 GCA_947625005.1 uncultured Bacilli bacterium | reverse complement strand
CCTCCTATTTTTATTTTATATTTTTATTATAATTCTTTTTACTTAAAAATATAAGATGACGTGCGTCATCCTATTTTATAAATAATATTTTTTAACTTTACATTTTTTTACAATTTTTATTAACTTTATTTTGACTTAAAAAAATAAGCAATTCTTGATGTTTAATTTAATAAATGCTAAAATTATGACGTGATGATTATGAAAAAAAAGTTAATGAAAAAAATTAAAAAAATAGAATTAAAAAAAAGAATTTCTAAAATTCTGAAATACTTAAATAAAAATAAAAAAAATATACTTAATACGATTATTTTAATTCTTCCTTTTATTATAATGGATTTATTTACTCGTATTAATAATAATGTTGATTTTTATAAATTTTATTATTTAACACCAAATTTATTTACTATTTTATATATTATATTATTTTATCAATTATTTAAATGCTTAAAGGGTTGGATTGGTAAAGCGGTATATAGTTTAATATTTATTGTTTATTTTTGTTTCTTTATTGTAAATAATGTTTATTTTTCTATAACAGGAAACTTTTTTGATTTTGTTCTACTTGAACTTGCTGGAGAAGGTAGTGAGTATTTTGGAGATGCTTTAAAAGGTACAAATATTCTTGTATGGGTTTTTGCTCTTATCACTTTAGCTGTATTTATAATTGGTTTAATTATTAATAAATCAAGTAAAAAAAATAATTTTAAAAAATTAGGTTTTATTTTTCTTTGTTTCATTTTAATACATTATATTATTCCTTTTACTTTAGGAAGTGCCAATAATGAATTAACTTTCTCTACTTGGCGTAATGCTCGTAATATTTATAATAACTTTAATGATGCTAATAAAAGTTTTGTTATAACAGGTCTTTATGAATATACAAATAGAAATTTTTATATAACTTATTTACAAACTGCAGAAGAGGCTAGTGATGCTGATATTGAATTCCTTTCAAGTACTATAAATGATGAAGAAGTTTATAAAACTAAGTTAACAGGAAAATTTAAAAATAAAAATTTAATTTTCTTACAATTAGAAGGATTAGATTATTGGTTATTTAATGAAAAAGATATGCCTAATTTATATTCTTTAACTAAACATGCTTATAACTTTAAAAATCATTATTCTTACTATAATGGTGGAGGTTCTACTTTTAATTCAGAATTTGCTGTAAATACTGGTTATATTACTCCATTATCTTATACTCAAAATGCTTATACTTTTAATAAAAATTCTTTTAATTATTCTATGGCTCACATCTTTAAAAGTGAGGGTTATAGTGTAAATGCTTTCCATATGAATAGTGCGGAATATTATTCGAGAGGAATTAATTATAAAAATTGGGGATATGACAATTATTATGGTTTAAAAGACCAATCATATTATAAAGATGATTCTTATAAATTAGATCGTGAATTAATTTTAAATCCCGTTTTTAATGAATTATTATTTCCAAAAAATCAAAAGTTTGTAGATTATATAATAACTTATTCTAATCATATGCCTTTTACTAGTGAAAAAGGTGTTTGTAAACAAATACTGGAAAAAAATAATGAAGAAGATGATAATACAACTACTACTAAGAAAAAAACTGAAACAACAGAAACTACTACAACTAAAGTTTATACAGAAGAAGAATGTATTAGAATACAAGCCAGTGAAACTGATTACATGATTGGTTTAATGCTTGATAAATTAAAAGAATTAGATATTTTAAAAGATACTATTATTGTCGCTTATGCCGATCATTACTTATATACTGTAGAAGATGAATCAATTTTAGAAAAGTATAAAGAAACAGATAATAATTTAATTAATCATACTCCATTACTTATATATAGTTCTAATTTAAAATCTAAAACTATTAAAAATGTAACAAGTCAATTAGATATTCTTCCAACTGTTCTAAACTTATTTGGAGTAGAATATCATCCTTCCTATTATTTAGGACAAGATGCTTTAAATCCTAATTATGAAGGTATAGTCTTCTTTAGTGATTATTCTTGGTATGATGGAAATGTTTATGTTGAAAATGGAAAAGTTACCAACAATAAAAAAATATCTGAAGAAAAATTAGCCGAAAAAAATAATTATATAAATTATTTAACTGAAAAAAATGATAAGATTTTAAAATATGATTATTTCAAAACTTATGAAAAACTAATTAGTAATGAAAAATATGAAAGTTCAGGACCTGTAGATGAAGAAGATTAATAAAAAAGAATGGCTTATTCTTTCTTTAATTATTTTAGGTATTCTTTTATTTGTTGCCTCAATTTTTTGTCTAGGTTTTACTTATGGGTCTAAAACTGATTGGATAAGTCAACACTTTCGTTTACCAGAATATTTAAGAAATAGTTTTTACCAAACTAAAGATTTATTCCCTAATTTTACTCTTAATTTGGGAAGCGGCCAAAATATATATAACTTAGTATATTATGGTTTATTTAATCCTTTATTTCTATTATCTTACCTTGTCCCTTTTATTCCAATGAAATTTTATGTTATGGGAATTAACATTCTTTTAGTAATAATTAGTGCAATTGTTTTCTTTAAATGGTTAAAAACTAAATATGATTCTAAAATAGCTTTAATTTCTACAATAATTTTTATTATCTCAGGTTGTATGATCTATCATACTCATAGACATATCATGTTTGTAGATTATATGTTATTTCAGATACTTGCTCTTATAAATGTAGAAAAGTATTTTAAGAATAAAAAAATTTTAAATCTTATTGTTTCTATTTTTCTTATTATTTTAACCAGTTATTTCTTTAGTGTAGGTTGTTTATTTGCTATTTTAATATATGGTATATATAATTATTTAGAAACTACTAAAAAAATAAATATTAAATCATTCTTTCAAGAAGGTTTTAAATTTGGTTTAACAATAATTATTCCTGTTCTATTAGCCTCATTTGTTTTATTGCCTACTTTATATAGTTTATTAAATGGTCGAAGTGATACTTTAAGTACTTTAAAAATAAGTGATATTTTACTACCAACTATTAATGCTCAAATATTTTTATATGACTCTTATAGTGTTGGATTATCTACTCTTTTCATATATGCTTTAATAGATGCTTTTAATAGCAAGAAAACAGAAAAACTTTTTCTTTCAATTTCTTTTATTATAATTTTAATATTCCCTATCTTTAATCTTTTATTAAATGGTGGTATGTATATTTCTGGAAAAAGTTTAATTCCCTTTCTTCCTCTTTGCCTTCTATTAATTAGTGATTCCTTAGAAAATATTAAAAATCATAAAATAACTAAAAAAAATCTTTCTTTCTTTTCTGTAATATTAATCTTAACAATACTTTTAAATCTAAAATATAATAAATTAATATTTTTAATAATTGATTCTATTATCTTATTTATCACTATTCTAGTTTATCAAAAGAAAAATAAAACTTTAAAAGCGTTTATCCCTTATTTTATAGTTTTAACTGTATTTTGTTTAATTACAAATTATAGTGATAAATTAGTTAGTTTAAAACATGATAAAGAAATAGAAGACAAGAATATTAACATATCTTCTTTATATGATAATACTGTTTATCGAACTGCTAATTTAAATAACATTTTAGAAAACTCTAATAATATTTTAAATAAACAATATTATACTACTTCTTTTTATGCTTCCTCATCAAATTCGGAATATCTAAACTTTGTTAGAAATACCTTTAAAAACGAAGTATATAATAAAGATTATCATACTATTACAGAATCTAGTAACTTATTTTTTAACATTTATATGGGAAATAAATATTTAATTAGTGACTACGATTTAAAAGGATATGAATTAAAACTTCAAGATAAAACAAATGCTTATATTAATAATGACGTATTCTCTTTAGGATATTCTAATAATAAATTAATGAGTTTAAAAGAATTCAATAGTTTAAATTATCCTTATACAATGGACGCTCTATTAAATTATACTATTGTAGATAAAGATTTAGATTTTGTTTATGAAAATAAAATAGAACCTTTTTCGAGTAAATTTGTTTTAAATAATAAACCTTTTAATTATAAAATAGAAGACAATCATTATAAATTTAAATTAGATAAAGAAACGAATTTAACAGTTGATTTAGAAAAAGAAGTAAACAATATTTTAATCTTAACTTTTAAAATGAACTATAAAGAAGCTTGTAGTTTTTCTAATCCTTCAATTACTATTAATAATGAAACAAATACATTATCTTGTCGTAGTTGGAAATATTATAATAATAATGAAACATTCCATTATGTTTTAAGTAGTAATAAACCAATAAATAAATTAGATATTACTCTATCTAAAGGACATTATGATATATCTAATATAGAAGTTTATGAATATAATTATGATAATTTAAAAAATATTAAAACTAATCATGATGAGTTTATGATAGATAATGTTACCAATCAAGGATTAAGTGGAAATATTGAAATGAAAAAAGATAGTTATTTTCAAATAAGTATTCCTTATGAAGAAAATTTTACTATTTATGTTGATAATAAAATTACCTCATATGAAAAAATTAATACTGCATTTATTGGATTCCCTTTAACTAAAGGTAAACATACTATTAAAATCATTTATAAAGCTAAAGGGGCTAAGGAAGGTCAAATAATTAGTTTAATAACATTAATAGGTTTAATTTTATTCTTATTTTTTAAAAAATACAAAAAAAATAATTCTTAGTTAGGAATTATTTTTTTAAAATCTTATTTTTTCCAAATAGTTTATCTAAGTTTTCGTTATACATAAACTGTTTTAAAAATTTACATTGCATTAAATAACAATACATTCCTCTCATATTATCATTTAAAACTTTAATATAATTGCCAAAAATATCTCCATAAGGTCCAATAGGGCTACCACCCATTTTAGATAATTCTATAAGTAACTCCCCTGGATAATTACTTCTAATTAAATCACCAACTCCAATATTTTCTGTAGATTCCATTTTTATATAACCAGTTTTTTTACTATAAGTTTTGGCCAATCTATCATTAATGAAAGTCCAAACTTTTTCATCAAAATTAGGATTTTCTTCGCCTTTAAAACTCAAATAAGATTTAAATGGTTTATAATAAACTAAACCTCCTGTTGCATGGTAATTAAGCATTCCTATATATAATTTATCTTTATATAACTTTTCTAATAAATCAAATAGCCCAATATTTTCTGGTTCATAACCAAATTTATAAGCATCAAGTGTTGCTACTCCTAAAGGTCCATTAACATAATTTCTAATAGTATTATATCTTAGTGTTCCCATGATTACTTGTCCACTTTTTTGTACTTTAAATGCTTTACTATAATGAGGAGTATTAGCATTTAAATCAACACCCATCCCTGTTGCCTTGTAATCAATTAAAGCTTCTTTAGGTATATTAAACTGAGCAAAATTTTTTTGCACTTCTTCTCTCATGCGTTCATTTTCTATATCATCAAAAGAAATATTGGAAAACATATGATGACGATACTTTTCTCCTGTTAAATTTATTTTATTTTTAGCATCTATATCATCTTGTCTAAAGGCTAAATAATAATCTTTAGAAATAGACTGAATTTTTCTAAGAAATTCCATCTTAGTTTCATCTTGACAAAAAATTTGAGTATCTCTTAATTTTATATCAGATAAATTAAAAGGCTCTACTTCGGGAATTAAAGTATACAAAGCTGATGTTGTAATAATAAAACCTTCAGGATTTTGCAGAGGTATAAAGTGTAGAGTAAAATCCTTAAAATCAGTCTCTCTAAAAATACCTTTACCTTCAGCGATTTCTTTCATTAATTGAGTAACAAAATCTACGCTTATTATTTCACAACCATGAGTACCACCCATAATTACCATATGGTTATCTCCATTACCAATAGTATAATGATCTACTTCATAACCAAATCTAGTATGAGCTAGAGCTTGTTCTTTTTTTACAATATTTTTATTGAACCTATTATTTTCTAATAAATCATTCATTCTTTTTTGATATTTTTTATAATTTAAAATTTCATAAACCATTTTATCACCAAAAAACAGAATAAATTATTCTGCGCTATAATCTAATTCTGCTCTAATTTTTTCCTTACTATCTAAATAAGTTGTTACTTTACCATTTTTTATTTTAACTAAAGTTGTTCCTTTAAATGAAGCATCATTAACTCCTGTTAACTTTTTATTTGCCTCTTTTTGAACATATTCTTTATTATTTTTTAAAGATAAATCAACATAATAAATTTTTACCTTATTAGCATTTTTATATTGACTATATAAAGTATTATAGTAAGTTGCTTCTGCTAAAGTTGAATCATACAATAAAACATAATATTCTTTATACGGTCTATTAAACATAGTTCCAACAGTAGCTACATCATAATTAATTTCTGCATTAACTTCTTCTTCTTTTACTGGATCAACTATTTTATTTGTTAAAAAGAAAAAACCAACTGCAACAATTACTACAATTATTAAAATAATAATTAACTTTCTTACTAATCTTACATCTTCATTAGATGTTGTATTAATTTTCAATTTTTTATTCATTCTTACCCACCTAAGAATATTTTACCAAATTAATACGCTAATAACAACAAAAATTTAAAAAATAGGCATTAACCTATTTTTCTGCACTAACAATAACACTCGTATTTCCTAGTCCTTCAGCAATAGTTAAAAGTTCTTCTCCACTTAAAGATTCACTAGTTATATAATAATCAACATTATTACTTGTCCAATAAAGCGAATTTGCACTTAATGCTCCGATACTATCTCCTAACATTAGTGGATCTCCATAAACTGGAATTACTTCAAACTCGTCATTTGCTCTACTAACTTCTTCTACCA
The DNA here is from genome assembly GCA_947625005.1 of uncultured Bacilli bacterium. Next base: position 5,632 of record CANQNA010000030.1, on the reverse strand, counting down.
ACATAAATGGTTTATCTCCAGCAAATGTTAAAATTACTCTATTGCCATCAGATGTATCAATAGTATCTTTTGTTGAAAGATAAGTATCTGTTGGAATATATAATGGATAAATGATATCATCTAAAACATTTGAAGTTGTTTCACTTTCTTCTGTACTATTACTATTTTCTGTAGTAGTTTCTTCTCCATCACTTGCAGGTTTTGTTGTAGTTGTACTTGTTGTAGTAGAATTTTCTGTACAACAATCTTCATCAATTAATAAATCTAAATCAAAATACTCTTTGTTAAATTTTGGACTATAATCAATATTATCAACTTTAAAAGTTATTTTACTATTTCCATCAGCATCCATTACTTCTACACTTGTTACTTTATATTTTTTATCTATATGAATTTTTTCTTTAACGAGTGTACTATTATTAGGATAATTTACTTTAGTTGTTATAACATAACCTTTATCTTCTTTTTCAGCACTAGCTTCACTATCTCCTTCAATATCTCTAACCAAAGAATCTAATAAGTATACTTGAGAACCATTATTAGGCCATTCACTTTGAAATTTAAAACTCTTATTTAAACTTGGTGTAACAACATAAACAGCATCAGAGTTTTTTAATATAACTTGTTCATGATTATTTGTCTTATTTACTAAATTAACTTTATAATATTTATTTTCTTGATTACTAGCTTCTACACTATAAGTAAATTTATCTTCATTACTTACTATTACCATTTCTCCTTTTACAATATAACTTTCATTTTTATTAATTTCTTTTTTAAAATCTTTTAAAACATCCGAATTATTCTTTGATCCACAACCTGTTAACATTAAAAGTGATAATAAAATTACTACAATTTTTTTCATTTAACTCCCCTTTTCTAATTAAATATATTTTTTTTTACATAATTTATTCATAAGTGCTCATAATAAGATTAGAAAAGAGGATGAAATATGATGTCAACAGTTCAAAAAATCTGTTTAGTAATTACTATAATAGGAGCGTTAAACTGGGGATTAATTGGTCTTTTAGACTTCAATTTAGTGGAAACTCTATTTGGAGCTGAATCAATGATTCCACGAATTGTTTATTCTTTAGTAGGAATAACTGGTTTAATTAACTGCGGATTATTAGTAATGGACTTAGATCACCACGAATAAAATAATCCACATAAGTATTAATAGTCAATTACTAATTCCTCCATTCGGAGGCTTTTTTAGTGTCTTAATTTAGTTTTAATTTAATTTTATATAAAAAAATAGTTAGATTAAACCAACTATTTCATCATCTTTAAGATCTATATTTAAAGCATTAGGATATTGACTTAATCCTGGCATTGTCATAATATTTCCTAGATAAACTACAATAAATTTTGCTCCATTATTTATACTTATATCTGTTACATTAAGAATGTAATCTCTAGGATCTCCCAGCTTTTTCGCATCATCTGAAAAACTATACTGAGTTTTGGCAAAATTAACTGGATAAGGAATATTTTTAAACATTTCTAATTTCTTTAACGCTTTATCAGAATAATTTACTTCTTTAGCATGACAGATATTTTTTGCCACTAAATCTATCTTATCTTTTAAATCATCTTCCAAATTATATAAAAATTTTATCTCTTTCTTTTTACTATTTTTTATCTTTTGCGCAAGAAGAATTGAACCATCAGGACCATTTTGATAAGAATCAGTAACAATTAAATCTAAGCCATAGTTTTTTACATAATTTTTAACTTCTTGAATTTCTTTATCTTCATCTTTAAAAAATTTGTTTAAAACTACCACTAAATTAACATTTAATTTTTGCAAATTTTCAATATGAGCGCCTAAATTACATAAACCAGCTTCTAAATTTTCTTCTCCATTATATTTTAAGGCTCTAACTGTTGCTACTAAAACTACAGAATCAACATTAAATTCATTATTTCGAGCAACAATATCTAGAAACTTAAATCCTCCAGCATCACTACCAAATCCAGCTTCTGTAATTACATAATCTGCTAAACTTGTTGCAGTTTTTAATGACACAACACTAGAACATCCATGAGCAATATTAGCAAAAGGGCCACCATGAATTAAAGTAGGATTATTATATAAAGTTTGAACTAAATTAGGTTTAAAAGCATCTTTCAATAAAACCATTAAACTTCCTACAATTTTTAAATCTCTTACATAAATAAATTCATCGTCTTCATTAATACCTACAATTATATCGTTTAGTCTATCTCTTAAATCATCTATATCACTAGCTAAACAAAATACTGCCATTATTTCACTGGCTGCAGTAATATTAAATTCTCCTCTTAAAGCACGGTCATTAACATCTAAACATCTTTTAAACCAAACTTCTTTAAATTTTAAAGGATTACCAAAATGAATAGAATTATCAATAACTGCTCTAATTAAATTATTAGCACTAGTTATTGCATGCATATCTCCATTAAAATGTAAATTAATATCTTGCATTGGTACAACTTGAGCATATCCTCCTCCAGTTGCCCCTCCTTTTATGCCAAAAACTGGTCCCATAGAAGGTTCTCTTAAAACTAACAAAGATTTCTCACCTAATTTTCTTAAAGCATCATGAAGTCCAATTGCTACAGTAGTTTTACCTTCACCATATTTTGTAGGATTAATTGCTGTAACTAAGACGACTTTACTTTTTTTATTTAAAGGTCTATTAGCAATTTTTGCTTTATAATCTCCATAAAGTTCTAAAGTCATATTTTTATCTAAGTCATTAGCAATTTCTTTAATAGGTTTCATTTTAAACTTTTTTGTAATTTCAATATCATTCATTATTTCCCACCCTGTTCTCTTCTACTATACTAATATATTTATCATGTCTTATTAAAATTAACTCTGCACTAGTATCATATCCTAAATCTTTTTCATAAAGCCATTCAACTTTAATTTTATAAGCAGGATACTCCTCTTTATCAATTTTATAAGTTGTCTCTTCTAAAATATTGGCAAAAACCTCACTAACAAGAGGAAGTTTTTCGCCTCCCTTTTCTTCTGTATTATCTTCTATATACTTATATAAAGTCTCACTTGCTTTTAATTTAAAATTTTCCACAGCATCTTCATATATATATTGAGTCCCCCCAATATCATATTTATTTGTTTTGTTATTTAAAGTATAAAAATCTATAATAAATAACTTAGAAAGACTTAAAGCATATTTTTCATAATCTATATTATCACTTTCTAAATTAGTTTTTAATTCATTAAAATTAGATTTAAAAACTTTATTCGCTTTTGTCTCATTCATTGTATAATTAAAGCCTTCTATTTTTACTATATGCTCTTCATTATTTACTGGTTTATCATGAGGAATTTGTCTTACAAAAATACTATAAATTACTCCTCCAATACAATAAAGAAAAACTAATATTAGAAGTATAACTAATATTTTTCTTTTCATTTTTCTTCCATCCTTTTTTTCAAATCATAAACAATAAAATTATCAGATACTTCTAAAATAGTTTCCGTATAATTTTGACATTTTTCTAAATAAGCATTATCTATTACTTCATCGCTAAAAACTTTATATTCTCCTTTAGTATTATTATAATAAAGCTTTTCTGTTAAAAAATTACTATTAGCAAAAACAATAATATTATTATTTTTAATATTAAATATATCATGTCCTAAAGCATATTTATTATAAACGCCTAACATATTCCCTAAAGTAGGCATAACATCTATCATTCCCATATAGTAATCTACTTTACCAGTTAATGTTTGATTTTTATCCCAAATAATTAATGGAGTGTTTTTATTAAGTTCATTAGCATAATAATCATAATCAATATAAGTTGGATCATTTTCATCTTTTATTTTTCCTGTATTAAAATCAAAATTATAATAATAATTAAATTCTTTTCTACTTAATTTAGCATCATGGTCACCATAAAATACAAATATTGTATTATTAAATTCATCACTACTTTTAATCTTATCTAAAAATAATCCTAAAGCATAATCAGCATAATGAGCACTTTTTATATAATTACCTAATATTGTATTTTCTAAATAATCATAATGAACATTACGAGTAATACCCAATTGTTCATCATAAACTTCTGTTTCATAACTTAAATCCAACGGTAAATATTTGTCTAAATCATCAAAAGGTGTATGATTAGATAAAGTAATTAAAGTCCCCATATATTTATTATGTTCTTTTTCTATAGTTTTTATTTTTTCTAGTGCTTGATCAAAGAAAGAAACGTCACTTAAACCAAGACCTACTGTGTTTTCTTCATTTACTTCAAAACTATCTTCTGCATAAAAGTCCATGTATCCAAGTTGAGGATGCATTCTATTTCTATTCCACATACTTGCTTTATTTCCATGCATACTAAATGTATAGTATCCTTTATCTTTTAAAAGATTAGTTAATGTTTCATATTCTCTATTATAATAACTAACGAATACTGTACCACTTTGTACAGGCATTAAACTTGTATTTAAAGTAAATTCAGTATCACTACTAGTTCCTACACTAATTTGAGGATAAAAATGAGAAAAATACAATCCTTCATTTACTAATTTATTTAAATTAGGAGTAATCTCAATATCTTTAATTTTTAAATTTACAAAGAAAGACATCATACTTTCCATATGAACAAATACAACATTTTTATCTGCAAAAACATTAGTATACTCATTTGCCTTATTATCTCTAGTATTATCCTCATAATATTCGGTAACGTATTTTAAAGCTTCATCATAGCCAAATAAATTATTTACACTATTTCTTAAAGTTTGAATTAAATCATTACCCTGATAAACTAAAATTCCAAATTTCTCTACTGTATACTCCCTAAACCATTGTTTAGTTAAACGAGAATAATCGGTTTTATTTAAAAAGCAAACACAAATTGCTAGAAAAATAAATCCAATTAACAAAGTATTTCTAAATAATAACTTACCTTTTTCTATTTTACTTACTAAATTAAAATATTCTCCACGATTTAATACTCTATTAATATAAATAAATATTAGAAAGAATAAAACATAAATAAATTGACCAAAATTAATTTTTTCAAAAATTGCTCCTCCAACTTCTCCTACTTGACCAATCGTTGCTAAAAGTCCAAAAGATGCATATGATGTATAGAAAGCATAATAAATAGAATTTATTATATTTATAACAGTTATTAAAAACAAAATGCTAACAAAATATTTAAATTGATGAGTAGGTTTAATAAAATAGGCAAAAGAACCTATAATTAAAATAACTCCTAAATCAAAAAATAAAGGAAGAAAGGAAAACCAATTACCAATTGTTAATCCTCTTAAACAAAGACAACTAATAAGTGATAATACAACAAAAGAACAAAATTGTTTATTGTATTTTAAAAAACTAAGAAAATTTTTCTTACTTTTTGAAACAAAATTATTAACTCTTTTCAATATATTATGTTTCATTAAATCCCTTCTTATAGATTCAATTATATCATCTTAAAAATTCTATTGCAACTTCCCAGATTATTTGGTAAAATACTTTATATGCAGGTGTAGTACAACGGTTAGTATGCAACCTTGCCAAGGTTGAGATGGCGGTTCGATTCCGCTCACTTGCTCCAGTGACGTTTCTGTTCGAACTTTTATAGTTTG